>CAYUHB010000032.1:0-7143 GCA_964444355.1 uncultured Methanosarcinales archaeon | reverse complement strand
AATTGTTGGATGATGATGAGTTGAAGGGTGTGCTTGCTCACGAGCTTTCTCATATTAAGAATTGGGATATGCTTGTTTCCACTATTGCTGCGACTATGGCTGCTGTTATTTCTACTGTTGCTCGTATTGCCATGTTTTCCGGCGTTAGTGGTTACCGTGACAGAGGAATGCATCCTATTGCATTACTTTTGATGATTATTGTGACTCCTATTGCTGCGTTGCTGATCCAACTCGCCATCTCTCGTTCTCGTGAATATCTTGCTGATGAGAGTGCTGCAAGGACTGTTAGGGATTCTCGTGGTCTCGCGAGTGCTTTGAGTAAGTTGGAGAGCGGCTGCAAGGCAAACCCGTTGAGAATGGGCAATCCGACTACAAGTTCTTTGTTTATTGTTAATCCTTTCAGTGGAAAAGGTTTTATTTCATTATTCTCCACACACCCCGCAACAAGTGAGCGTATTGAGCGTTTGCAGAAATTGAAATTTTAGTACGGCTTTGTTGCGATTTCTTTTACCTGCTTTGCAATCTTTTCTCCTACTCCTGTGACTTTCAGTAGTTCTTCTTCTGTTGCTGTGAATACTTTTTCCACGCTTCCAAAGCAGGTTAGTAATTCTTTTGCCAGGTTTGGTCCTACGCTTGGCAGCGCGCTTACAATGTATTCTTGTTGTTCTTTTGTCGTCATTGGTTTTCTGTCTGCGTGTGGCGAGAAGTCTTTTTTGTCTTCTTGTTCTCGTTTCGCAATCGTTAAAAGCAATGCTGCGCTGTCTTTTTCGTCTTTCGTGTATATTATTGGTATTCCGTAGCTTATCGCGATAGTGCTTAGCATTCCTCGTATCGCATTCGGGTGCACGTTTCTTGCAGTGTACAGGTCTTGTGTTCCTTGTATTATTATTAATGGTCTTTCATAGCTTTTTTTGAGTGTTTTCAGTTGTTCTAGCAGTCTTCCATCGATTATGCTGTCGACAAAATCGTTGACAGTTTTCAATTCCACTCCAACTCTTGCGCTCAGAATATAGTCTGCGCATTGGAGCATTTCCAGTTTTACTGCTATTCCGAGTTCTACGAGTTCTTTTACTGTTCCCGTGCTTTTTTCTCTGTAATCAGCAAAGATTTTCACGTTATTATCAAAGTTTGCAAGCGTCGGCTGTTTTGGCGCGAGTTTTGTTGTCAGTTCTTTGCGCATATTTTCCAGAATACGCACCATTTTGTTTTCTTTGTGTTTTGCGCTCCAGAGGTATGCTTCGTCTCTTGTTGCTTTTGTTACGAATATTGTGACTTTTCCTTTTTCTTGTCTTCCTGTTCTTCCTCTTCTTTGTATGTGTCTTATCGCGCTTGGTATTGGTTCATAAAACACTACCAAATCCACTTTTGGTATGTCCAGTCCTTCTTCTGCCACGCTTGTGGCTATGAGGATGTTGAATAGTCCGTCTCTGAACATGTCGAGCATTTCTGCTTGTTGTTTTTGGCTTAGTCCTGTTCCTTCTTTTTTTGCTTGTCCTACGAATACTTTTGCGAGCGCTCCTTGGTTTTTGTTGAGTTCTTCTGACAGTTTGACAGCAGTATCTCTGTACTGTGTGAACAAAATTATTTTTATCAGCTTGTTTTGTTGGAGTTCTTTTGTTATGTACTCTACAAGTGCTCCTACTTTTGGGTGTTCCGGTAGTTTTTGTGAGAGGATGTATGCGCTTTTGAATGCAAGGTCTGCTGTCAGGTTCTTGACTGCTTTTATTTTGCTGCTTTCTGCTTGTTCGTATAATCCCTCGAAGTATTTGTTGAGGGAGGCAACGGTTTGCGTTTCCAGCAGTTCTTGTGCGTGTTGTGCTTTGATGATTTCTGCCAGCAGGCTTATTGCTTTCATCGCTTCATAGTCTTTTTCTCCTGCGGAAATTTTTGCGTGCAGTTCTGCCTGCAGCATTAGTAGTTCTTTTTTGGACAGGAATGTTCCTTTTATTCCGTATTGTTTTAGCTGCTCTGTCTTGCTTTTGATGCATTGTTGCAGGAGGTGTTGTACTTTTTTGAATTCTTCCGGCAGGTCTACGTTTTTCCATTCTATGTCTATTGGTTGTATGTATGGTTCTACGTCCGGGTCTTTTTCTGTTCTTATTTCAACTGCTTCTATGCCTAGGTTGTTGCATACTTCTTCTATTGTTGCCGTGTCGCTTCCCGGGCTTGCTGTCAGCGCGAGTATTCTTGGCCAGTCTGCTTTTCTTTGGTATTGTTTTGCTAGAAACACGTAGCTGTAGTCTCCTGTTGCCCTGTGTGCTTCGTCAAATACCAGTAGGCTGACTTTTGAGATATCTATTTTGTTTCCGATGATGTCGTTTTCAAGTCCTTGTGGTGTTGAGAAGATGATTTGTGCTGTCTGCCAGGTTTCTGCTCTTTTTTCTGGTGCAACTTCTCCTGTGAACAGGGCGAATTTTTCTTCCGGCAGCTCGAGTGTTTTTTTGAATGTTGTTAAGTGTTGTTCTGCCAAAGGTTTTGTTGGCGCTAAAATTAATATTTTTGATTGCGGGTATTGTTTTAGTCTTTGTGCTGTTAGTAATACTGCTATTCCTGTTTTTCCCATGCCTGTCGGCAGTACTACCAGTGTGTTTTTCATCGCCGCAGTGGCGAGTATTGTCTCTTGGTATAATCTCGGCGTGAACCCCCTTAGCATGGTTTGTTGTAATTAGAAAGCGTATTTAATTATATCGTCCTGATTATTTTCTTGGCGTGTAAGTAGTATCCTGCCAGTATTCCTGCGAGTAGGATGAAAGATATTATGCGTATGTTTGCCCATATTCCTCCGAGCAGGAATCCGAGAAAGAATGCCATGATTATCAAAAATAATGCGATGATTTCGCTTTTTCTTAGTTTGTACCACATTCTTCCAAAGAACAGTCCCATTAGGAAGCAGACGGTGTAAAGTATGAGTGTGTTTCCTGAGAATATTGCCATTGCTAGTCCTATTATTAGGAATGCGAATGCGATGAGTTCAGGCCAGTCCAGGAGAAAGTCGATACCCATTTTTTACCACCACGTCCTTTCATAGAGTATGTAGTATATCAGCCATATGGCTGCTCCCATTATTAGTGCGATTATGTATGAGTAGATGTTTAGGAAGTATACAAGGAAGATGTATGATGCGAATGAGCCGAATATGAATACGTACCATAGTCTTGAGTAATAGAATATTTTTGAGCCGTCAAGCGGCGGTATTGGGAACATGTTCCAGAATGCGAACGTCAGATTTAATACGAAAAGTTTTTGTCCGATGTATGGGCTTAGTATTCCTATCCATTCTGCGGTTTTTACGATTGCTGAGAAGAAGATGTTTGCTAAAGGCCCTGCCAGTGATATTCTTGCCAGGGTGCCTACTCCTGGTCCGTACCTGAATGCTCCCAGTCGGTGTATTGGGAGCATGTATGCGAGTGTTCCTGTTGCTGCGAGGAATTGTACTTTTCCATTTGTGAGCATTACGAGAACCAGTCCTATTATTAATCCGTACCACCATATTTTTTGTTCTGCTCTCATTCCTTGTGACAAAGCCATCATTCTTTGTCCTGCGTGGTGTACGAATACGGTGATTCCGATGAATATTATGGCGGTGAGCCAGTTTTTGAGTCCTATTGATAGTTCAAATTTTTGTGTTCCCCATTCTGTCCAGGAATAGATGAATGCAATGCAGACTACTGCAATTATGAATGACAGCCATTCCTCTTTTGAGAACAGGAAATACCTTTTTAGTTTGTCTATGAAATTGCGCATAATCTTCTCTTTTTTAGTTAGTCTTGTCTGGCCGCTTTAAATACTTTTTTAAGAGTTTTCTTATTTCGCGTTCGTGTCCTGCTCCTACAACCGCGATTATGTTTTCTTCAGGGTGCAGTTTGATTAGTGTGGCTAGCCTTTTTGCCATGTACTCGTTTCTTTCTTCAACAAGTACTTTGTAAACATTTGGATATCTTTTCTTGACGTCTTCTATTAATGTCTTTATGATTTTTTGTGACGGCACTTTTTTGAGGTCGAACTGCACTCCTTTTTTTAGTACAACTCCTTTGAACAGGTCGACTGCAAAGGTGAATTTTTCTTTCCACGTGAGCGCTTTTGAGAATCTTTGGAGTGTTATGTTTATGTCCTGGTCGATGAGCGCTATTTTTGCTCCTATTTGTTGTGCTGCTGCTACTGCCCTGAGCATTTCCGAGCCTGGTGCTACTCCTGCTTTTGCTCCGAGTTTCTTTTCAGCCCACGCCCCTATTATTGCGAACAGCCAGCCTTTGAGTCCTACTTTTCTTATATCCCTGAAGCTTATTCGTTCTTTTCCTTTGTGTATTAGTGCATATAGCCTTTTTGCATCGAGTTCTATTGCTATGATTTGCGGTTTTTTGTCTAGAATTGTTTGTTCTACCTTCTTTAAGCTCTCTGGTGAGATGTGTGAGGTTCCTATTATTTCGAGGTGTGGCACTGGTTGGTAGTGCATTTGCGGGTATATTAATGCTGTGCTTAACCATAATCTTTAAATAGTTTAACCCTTCAAAAATGGTAACCGCAAAGGAGGGAACAATATGCTCAGACTGAAAAATATCCAGGAAACGTATGATATGAAGGTTTTTACTGATCAGGGCGATTATTTTGGCGACATTGAGGAAGCGATTTTGACCCAGAACAAAGTTCATGGTTGGCGTGTTCGTGCTACTAAGAATTCTTTCTTGAGCAAGGTGCTCGGCAGTGCTAAGGGCGTTATTGTGCCTCATCAGCTTGTTAAGGCTGTTGGCGACATTATGATTATCAGCCGTGCTGCTGTGCCGTCTTATTCCGAAGAGGAAGTGTCGGCAGAGGAAGTTCCTCAGGCATAATGTTGTCACGTTGTTGGAAAGATAAAAGTTTAAGTAACCGTTTGTAAAGCCAACCCGTTATGGATGTTGCTGTTCAGTTGAAGGAATGGGTGCAGATTTATTTGAAAAGCCGTGATGTTCTTCAGAAGGCTATTACTGGTTTTGAGAATCTGAATGACGATTTTGTCGTGCATAAGACTTCTGGTGATGTCGTTTTTTTCATTCGTCCTGAACTGAAGGATGTTGAAGTTCTTCAGAGAATTGCTGGCAGTGCTGGTTTGGTTGTTTTGAACACCAGGAAGAATGTTGATTTTGTTGTTTCTAACTGGGCTGAGCTTTCCAAGCTTCAGGGTTTGTGCATTTATTTTGTCAATCCTAAAGTTGATGATAAGTGGTTGTTGTATCCTTTTACTCATAATCAGGTTACTGAGAAGGCTTCTTTGAAAAGAGGTCTTGAGAGCTTGTTCTCGATGGTGCCTGCATTTTCATAGCTTACGCGTAGCTTAGAATTAGTACGGTGAAGAATCCTATTGCCAGTCCAAAGAGTATTTCAGTCAGTGTGTGCTGTCTTCTTATGTGCACTGCGTCGTGTATTACTACTGCGGCTAATACGTATGATATTGCTGCTGCTGGTGAGGCATATCCTTCTTGGAGTGCTATTGCTGTTGCCAGTGCTCCGACGAGTGCTGCGTGTGAGCTTGGCATTCCTCCTAATTGCCAGAATGCTGTTGTTTTTCTGCTGATTGCTATTTTGATTAGTTGTGATGCCAGCCAGGCTATTGCAATGCTCAGTAGGATGTTCATGATGCCATAAAATACGATTTTGAATAAAAAGGTTATTATATTGTTATACTATAAAAGCGATAGAAAAAGGTGAGATTATGGTTTTTCAATATTTGCACAAAGGTATTGAGACTGCAGAATTGGGTAATTTAAAGCAGACTCTAAAAAGTTTGGGTGATTTGAATTTTCATCTTTATGAAGTGTATAAAATTATTGAGGGTGCTGTTAAAAATATAGAGGGTGGCGCTTCCTTTGATTATAGGGAAACAAATGCGGATTTGAGGGGGCACTTGTCAGAAGCCGAGCGTTTGCTCCACGATTTGGAAATAATTTCCCATAATATTTCTGCTGAACTAGAGAAAGTGGCTGCTGACAGTAAAAAACTGGTGGAAGAGGAAAAGGCATTTTTTGAACAAATAACTGTTAAATATAATGTTCTTGTTGGTCAGTGGGAACGCAGAGCCAATGCGATAGAGATCTCTGATTTAAGAGGACATAATCTTACTACAATTATTATGCCTAATAATCTTATGGGCTTCAGGCATCCTCAGTTTAAGCAAACATTCGAAGACTTGCTAGTTGCATATTTGCATAGAAACGGTCTTTTGGTGCCTGGCAAAAGTTCCAGAGGTTTTGATATTGAGTATAATGGTGACTCACTGGAGAGATTGCATGGAATGGGAGTGCATATTGATGGTGCAATTATGAGAACGCCGCGTCAGGAATTTAATTTAAACACAGGAACGCCTACAGAAAAAATAATTTTTTCGCCATATGGTAAGTGGGATGTTTATATGGAATGCAAAAATATTAAAGGGATTATAACGCGGTTCATGCTTCATGCTTCAGACAGCTCACTTGAACAAATTTCTTAACTGATACGCCAGCCGGGAATTGAACCCGGTCCAAGAGATTGGGAATCTCCGATCATGCCGTTAGACCACTGGCGTTTAGATTGACTTATTCATTTGCTCTTTTAAGGTTTGCGCGACATCATTGAGGCGAGAGAAAAGTTTTAAACCTGTTTTCGAAGAAAACAGCGATAAATTGTTTCTCGAGCCGAGATGAAGAGCGCCTTTGATCAAACTTTCTGAAAGTTTGTTGCGGAAACGGTGTCATACCATTAGATCACTGGCGTGTAATATCGAGTTATTCGACTGCTCTTTTAAGATTTTGCGACATTGTGAGTGCGAGAGAAGAGTCTTAAACATCACTCAGAAATCAAGATTTCTGAGTTCCCAAGAATCCGATGATTCTTGCGACTTGACGAGTCAAGGATTTATCAAATTGCTTCTCGAGTCGCGAGAACCGAAGGTTCTCGGGAACTCGGCAACCGAAGGTTGTCCGAGTCACGAACAAGGAGCAATTTTGATCAAACTATCGAAAAGCTTTTGCTTTTCGGGAGTTTCGACAACAAAAGTTGTCGCAACTTTTTTGAAAAGTTTGCCAGTATACATTTTAGTAACATTTATATACCAGTTTATGCTGTTTTTGACTCAGTGTTGAGTGTTGTAAAGAGGTGTTGTGATATGGATGATAAAATTCTTCAAAA
>CAYUHB010000031.1:0-7218 GCA_964444355.1 uncultured Methanosarcinales archaeon | reverse complement strand
GGAAGCAGGAGACTTCTACCTGAAGAGAACAATGGAGTAATATTCCCTTCATAATTGACACAAATCTTTATAAATGGATTTTCTTATTGTTTTAACATGCCATTAAAATACCAAATGCCCTGCACTTACATCAAACACAGAGGCTTCTTCAATTATTCTGAACTGCTACAGGCAATACGAAAATGGTTCATTGATGACGACTTTGAAGTCTTAAACGTGCCAATATACAAACAAAAATTCCCGGCACCAACAGGAGTAGAACACGAGCTGGGAATACACGCAGAGAAAACCGTCACTGAATACGTAAAATACCACATCGACATGATGATAAGAGCGATGAACATGAGAGACATTGAAATCATCCACGAAGGCAAAAAAATGAAAATGCAGGAAGCACAACTGCAAATCGAGATTATTCCATTCATCGAATTTGACTGGCAAAAAAGATTCCAAGGACCACCTCCATGGAAGAACTTCCTCAAAGCCCTGGACGACTTTTACAGGAAGCATATAATTAAATACAAGATTGACGACTATTGGGAAGATATGGTGCTGTTAAAAGCCGGCCAGCTTGCAAGAGTCATAAAAGAGACGCTTGGCGAAGAGGTAATCTAATGGCAGAACGAATGATTGTCGTGGACAAGGAAAGACTAGATTACGAAGGATTATTCGAAGCAAAAGCACTATTCGACGTACTAAAACAATGGGCAACTGACAAAGGATACTGGCTCATTGAAAAAAAACACGGAGAAGCCACAAAACCAGAAGGCAAAGTCATAGACTTTGACATGGAACCCTTCAAAAAGTTCACTGATTACGCAAAAAGCATCATCAAAATCCGAATGCAGTTCACAGACGTAAAGGACGCAATAGTTGAGCGCGACGGCAAAAAAATCAAACTACAAGAAGGAAAAATGGTCCTGATAATAGACGGAATCCTGGAAACTGATTACGAACACAGATGGGAAAGCAAGCCGGTATTCTACACCCTCCGCACCATCTTTGAAAAATACCTTTACACTCCTTTTGTCTCAGGATTCGAACGCGGAGTAAAGGAAGACGTCATGGCCCTAAAGAACAATGTTAAAGCCTTCCTGAACCTCACAAGATATGCGTGAGGCACTTTTACGCGGAATCTCACGATTATGCTGGCTATTTCCACCACTAAAACCAAACATCAGATATTCTGAAGCGCTTTCCCAGGACGAAGTTGACCTGTTCGCAACTTTTGTAAACGGCAGCATTCAAAATATTCTGAAGAATTTTGATTCCGAAAAACGAGAACACCAGATTTCAAAACTACTCAAATATTCAACCGGACTGTCAAAAATAAAAAAAGAAGACATTATCAAGATTGAGAACATACTTTCAGCTGCGTCCAGCAAAGACACAAACATCTCTCCGGAAATGAAAAGTGTTGTCGAATACCTGCGAAACAACAAAAAAACCTGGTGGTCACTCCACAATGCATATGAAAAAATCGTGAAAAACAACCTTGCAAACACGTGCCCGCTGGCTACTGCAAAACTACCGATTCTTGACAGACTGCTTCCATTCGGCTTCAAATTACACCAATTCCAGGAATTCCACAAACTGTTCCACGAAAGCATACACTACATACTTGAAGAGAACGGCATTTGCCTTCACAATAAAGACCTTGATGAAGGACTCGTTGTCTTTCTGCACCAGCAAGTCATGGGCAAAAAAACCTGCGCGTTACATTACACCGGCGAAGAAGGAGAGAGGTACCTGCGAAATGCACAATTCTTTGAAAAACTGCTGAGCAAATACCCGCACATCACATTCATGCCAATCATCAAGAATTCAAGCATTGAAGAACTTAAAGCTCTATAAGCCTGCCTTTCTTTCCAACATTAACAACCAAAGTATTGCCAATCTTTTCCTCAATACCCTCTGCCTCGTGAACATGACCGCAAATAACAACCGCAGGCTTTGTCGCCTCAATAGCCCTTCTCAGACCAATGCTTCCCTTAACAAATTGGGAGAAAGTCTCCATCAAAGTGCCTGAAGGATGAACGTGGGAAACAAGCAAAGTTTTTTGAGAACTTTTCAAACGCCTGATGCCATCATAAATGTCTTTTTCCGACATCATGGCCACATTAGAACCAGAGCCGACAATCGCAATATTGCCAAAATTCACGGCCTTATTGTGCAGATTCTGCAGGTTATATTTTGCTGCCAAAAAATCGGTTGCGAACCAATCATGATTGCCAGGCACCAAAAGCACAGGCTTTCCAGTCTTTGCAAAGTAATAAACAACACCATTCGGGTTGTCTTCCTCCACAATGTCGCCATTCAGAACAATAATGTCTGCATTTTCACTAACTGCTTTTTCAGCAAGACGCTTAGCAGCCTGCCTGTCTCCATGAAAGTCTCCTGCAGCAAATATCCTTACCATAAACAAGAAGTCGCAAGACCCATTTAAATAGTTGTCGTTTTTATCACTCCAGAGTTACCAAAACCAGCTGGTTCTTTTGTGCTTTCTTACAAGCTTGTTTAATTCCAATTCGAGCAGTTCAGAATCAGGAAACATTCTTTCCGCTTCCTTAAAACTTTTCCCATGATGCAACTGCCTTCCTGGTTTTGCACTGTACTGGCGCTTTTTGTGCAACAGTTCATGATACATCACATAGTCCATCAATTCAGTATTTTCAAACAGAATCCTGCTAAGCATAACCGTATCTGTCGCATATTCATAAGTGCCCAGCCTGTTAACGCCAGTTCCTGCGCGCAAGTTCGGCTGTTCCAACATCCCATTAAAGAACTGCCTGTTAACACGCTCAAAACTCTGCTCAAGAATCGGATGAGTCTGGGTTTTAGGAGCGACGTTTGAAAGGCTTTTGATAAAATTATGATACAAATCAATATTAATCGAGTGCTTCCTAACTTTCAGCAACCTGACAAGAAGCTCCTGATAAAGCCCCTTCTGGATATCAGGACTCACCCCATTCCATTTCCTGCTCGCATTAATGGTTATTGTGCCCCAGTTCATCCGAATGTTAGCATTATAACCCCGAAATCTTCCGCTATAGCTCAGAATAAGTTCCCTATTCTCCTTTCTTTCAGGATACAACTCCTGGTATGCTTGTTCTAACAGGTTCATGCTATCGGATATCTGAGAAGCGCACCAACCTTTCCAATATCCCTCAACTGTACGCCCTCCCTTGTTTCTGTTGATATGATTTTAACATCTGTAGAGAATGCTTTTGCAGTAATCTCAAACTGCTCAATCTTCTGCTCATCAAGCGCTTCAGACAAAAGCAGAATGTTTACGGCCCCCATTTCCAAAGCCTTAAGAGTATTTAATTCACCATACGTCACCAGCTCAGGCTTTGTTGCCAGAGTTTCCAAAAATCTGCCAACAAGCTTCTTTTCCTCAATAACCTCTTCCTGAGCAAGAACATCCTGGCATTTATCCAATAATTCCTCCAAACCAAATTCCTCAGTATAGCCCAAATCCTTAATCCCGATAATCTTCCTTTTGAGTTCCTCATTTATGTTCCCGCTTTCCACAAAATCATATTTTGTAGGTCCAGGACCACCAACCAATATCCCTTTCAGCCCTTCCATTCCAAGGAACTGGTCTTTCATAATGTCTGCAACTTTCTTGAAGTGCCCATTAACAGCTATCTCCCGGTTTCTCGCAAATCTCACGCTGGACTGACCACCTGCCTTCATCTTGCCAGGAATGTGCGAGTGAGTTGAAATCAAAGGAACAATCGTTTTCCCCTTCAAAATAGCAATCGTTGCATCTCTCGAATCCAGCACAACCATGCCATACGCTTCTTTAGACTCAAGCATGTCCCTCAAAATATCAAGCTGGAAATTCTTATCACACCGGTAAATACGCGTCTGGATTGGAATAGGCGGTTCTATGCTCCAAACCTTCACATCTGACTGACCTTCCCTCGCAGCAACATTTCCCGAGAATACAGCCAAACCATTCTTCGGAGTCCCCTTGAAGAGTTTAAGGTGAACTATCATCCTTTCCAATGCATCAATGACATTCTTTCTCGTTTGCGCGCTCTTGATGTTTGTTGCAGTACCCTGCTCCTGCTGCAAGTGCTGAATAATCTTGTTCAAATCATAACCTGACGACACATAAACAGTCACAAATTCAGTATGGCGCGCGCTATACGAATCAAGCTCCTTCACAAACTTCTTCAGGTGAAATCTCTCGTTTTCTGAGATAGACATATCTTTTACACGCGTTCACGATGCTATTTAAAGCTTTGCGACTTACCAAGTCCTTCAGAAACCTTTTTAAATGGTTCACGTTTTTGCATCGTCATGGCAAAAGCGCAATCGGGATTGGGGTCTATAAAGCGATTCGGAACAAGGTATGGACGCACCCTAAAGCTCAAACTGGCAAAGATTGAAATAGAACAGAAAAAGATGCACAAATGCCCGTACTGCTCCAAGCCAAAAGCATCCCAGATTTCATTTGGAATCTGGCACTGTGAAAAGTGCAAAGCCAAGTTCACCGCCAGAGCATACACAGTAGGCACAAAATTAAGCCTTGCAGAACAAGCAGCACAGATGATTGCAGAATCACCGGAATTACAATTAAACAAAACAGCTGAAGAAGAACAATAAAAATGGTCAAGTACACTTGTTTTTTATGCGGGAAAAAAATCTCTGAAGAGATGATGGGAAAACGCGTTCGCTGCCCATACTGCGGAAGCAAAATATTATACAAGTCACGCTCCGTCGCAACAAAGGTCAAAGCAGTATGAGTTTGCCAAAAGAAGCACAGGAAAGCGTTCAGCGCCTGCAGATGCTAGAACAGAACTTACAAGCATTAAACATGCAGAAACAGCAGTTCCAAGCACAATTATTCGAAATCGAAAGCGCACTAAAAGAAATCACAACCGCCCCGGCTGCTTACAAAATCGTAGGCGGAATAATGATAGGAACTGACAAGACATCCCTGCAGAAAGAACTGAACGGCAAAACAGAAATCCTCAATCTAAGACTTCAAACCATTGAAAAACAGGAAAAACAAATAAGGGAAAAAGCCAATAAGCTGCAGGAAGAAGTCCTTGCAAGCATCAAGGAGAAAGCATGGACACACTACAACAAGCCATTTTTGCCCTGCACGAACTTGAACAGGACACAACAACCCCGAAAAACGTCAAAACAAAGGTTGCTTCAACACTCAAAATCCTGAACGAAAACGGCGAAGTTTCACTCAAAAAAAGCAGGGCAATGCACGAACTGGAAGAACTCAGCGAAGACATAAACGTACAGTCCTATACAAGAACCCAACTATTCAACATTGTAAGCCTTCTAGAAATTGTTTGAGTACTTTGAAGCATACAAATGAGGCACATGATATTCCTCCTTATCCTTGATTATGCTTGCAACAACACCAACACGCTTCAGCCGACCTTTAACATTGCCGATCTTGATATTCTTCCCAATGTAAGGCTTCAGCTTCTTGCGAAGCCACAAACCTGCAACCGCATTAGGCACAAAATCCCTGACTGCAAGCAGGAATGAAAAGGCAAAAACGAGAAATGCAAGAATTACAACAATAATCAGGACTATTTTTGTCAACCCAAACTGCTGCAAAATAATGAATAAAGTGGCAGTGTAAATGACATACTGCACTAACGCAGCAATTGAATTGCTGATAGGCTTAAAACCGGCTGATTCGAGAATCCTGTTCAATTCCGCCTCTGCCAAAAGCTTTCTCAAAATCCGGGCAGCCAGCTTTGCAATAATAAAGCCTACAAAGAAGACAATCAGCGCAATCTCTATCTTAGTCAGGAAGTTCTCTATCGTCAAATAAAATGCCATAGTATTCATTTCTTGGCACGTTATTATAAAGCTTTTTATATGACAACATGGTCGACAATTGAAAGAAGAAAATGGACCTACACGAAAAAATCAGGGAAATGGAAGCGGCCATGACCAAGACCAAGTACAACAAGGCAACAGAACACTGGTTTGGCCTGATGAAAAGCCAGATTGCAAAACTGCGAGAGAAGATTGAGAAAAAAATAGCAGGCAAAGGAGGAGGCGAGGGTTTTTTCGTCAAAAGAACAGGAGACGCGACAGTCATCCTTGTCGGTTTACCATCAGTTGGAAAATCCACTCTTTTGAACGCCATCACCGGAGCAAGATCAAAGGTTGCAGCATACGATTTCACAACCCTGGACTGCATTCCAGGAACACTCAATTACAAGAATGCAAAAATCCAGATACTTGACGTTCCCGGCGTTATTTCTGGCGCTGCTTTTGGCAAGGGCCGCGGAAAAGAAGTCCTTGCAATGGCGCGCAATGCAAACATGGTCTTGTTCATCATAGACGCAGTGCACCCAGAACATTATGCCACCCTGCTAAAAGAAGTCCATGACGTAGGAATCCGCATCGACCAAAGAAAGCCCGAGGTAAAAATAGCAAAGAAAACAAGAGGCGGGCTGAGCATGAATTCAACCGTAAAACTGACAAAAGTAAGCTTTGACACCCTGTCAGCAATCCTCAAAGAGTTCAAAATGGTGAATGCAGACGTAGTGATTAGGGATGATGTTGATATCGACCAGTTCATCGATGCAATAGAAGGCAACAGAAAATATGTCCGCTCACTCGTTTGCGTTTCCAAAACAGATTTACTGAATGCAAAAGAACTTCAACAGCTAAAAGAACAGATGCCAAAAGCCATTTTCGTCAGCGCTGAGAATAATGTTGGCCTTGACGAGCTTAAAGAACGCATTTTCAGCTCACTGAATTTTGTAAGAGTGTTTTTGAAAGAAGTAAACCAGAAACCAGACCTTGAAGAACCAATGATATTAACACGACCATGCACGCTGAAAACCGTCTGCGAAAGAATACACCGAGATTTTGTCAAAAAGTTCAGATTTGCCAGAATCTGGGGAAAAAGCGCAAAGTTCCCAGGACAACAATTCAAAACAGTTGAAAAACACCTAGAAGACGGAGATATAGTAGAGATTCACGTAAGGTAGCTATTTTGGAGAAGATAAATTATTTTATACCTTGAATTCTTTGAAAGTCTTGGAGTGGTTTTTATGGATAAAGATCTTCCTAAAAAAATTGAACAAATTGGTCCTCATGTTTTGAGAGCCTTGGGAGTTCCTGATTTGGATGATTCTGAAGTTTTAGAAGAATGTGATAACCCACACAAGACAGAATTGGCGCAGAACTTGCATAGACTGAGTGCTTTTCTCCAAAGCT
>CAYUHB010000030.1:0-7400 GCA_964444355.1 uncultured Methanosarcinales archaeon | reverse complement strand
CAATATCAACAGCCAACATCTTAGGCTGAAGAACTTTATCCTCTTTTGGCACGATTTTTTTAGCTTGAATGCAAGGCACCTTTAACTGAGCAGGAACTTCCTCGCCATCCACTTCTGTTAACGTGAGCGGAACAATACCCTTGTCAATCAAATAACGCCTGGTAAAAAGAATATCGTACTCGTAAACATCAACGCCAAGCTGACGCACCAAGTCCTTAAGCACGGGAACAGCCTTAGGAATGTTAACAAAAACCTTCAAAGCACTGGTTTCATGCTCGTTCAAGTTCTTCTTTACTTTTTCAACACGGACAACCTTAAAGTCATCCTGCTGTAAAGCTTCAATATCCTTAACGGCAATGTCTCCAACAACATAAAAATAAGGCTCAAAACTGTCAAGAACGCAGATTTGTTTGCCGTCTATTGTACGGCCGTACAACTGAATAACAGGCTTGCCGTCTTTTACAACATAGTTGATATCCGTCGGGTAAAAAGATGTTTTCACGGAGAAAAAAGCATATTACTGAGTATTTAAAGGTTTATTGGCTTGCGAGTTTTGAGCATACCGGACAATACGCTGAGCCAAAGGAAACGTGCCCCTGCCTTTTTCTGCAAATTCAACATTCAAAGGTCTTGCTATGTCTTCTGCACCGGTGCAGAACAGAATTATGGGAACCGTCTGATTTAGTGCACGGATTACCTTAATGACCTCTCTTCCGTCTTCTTTAGGCATATTAAAATCAGTAACAACCAAATCTATCGAGCCGTGACCGCGATACAAGTCAATAGCCTCCCTTCCATCTCTTGCCCCAAGAACAACAACCGGGCAGCCCGCCTGCTCAGCCACATTTCCAATGAGCTCGGCAACTGAACTACGCATCCCATCATCATCTTCTGCGTGAAGCACCGTGTACGGTCTGCGATATTCAGGAAGCAAAGTCTCAAGATCACGAATAATAGAAGCATTATCAGTCAAGTTACTATGAATAGCAACAGGCAACTGCTCACCATCATAGAACCTGCGAATCCGCGCAAGCAGTTCTGAGCCATTAAGGAAATTATCCTCAAATATCACAGCAGCACGAACAGAAGGAACCTGCCTCATTGCACTCTCGGAAGTTTCAGCAAACACTGCAGAACAATAAGGCCCAATAACATCGTCAAGTCCTTCAAGATTTCTCGCCTCACCCACGCACAAAACCCGCGGACTACCAGAAGTATATTTTCTCATCAAAGCCTGCAGAAAAACATCCTGCTCCAGACCTTCAAACTGAAGAGGCCTTCCCCAGGCTTCATCAACTCCAAGAGCACGGTATTCTTCCGGCGAAGGACAGCTTCCTGAGATAAGAACTGCACCACCCCTGTAACCGCGCATTCTTGCTTTAGCTACATCCGGCAGATGAGCGCTATCAACAAAAAGAAGCCTTGCAGACGCATCAGGCAATGGCAGTTTATCAATGCTGCTTCCCGCCATGAAAAAAACACCGATTTTCTCTGCAGCCGCAACATAAAACGGCCTCATAGGCTCAAAATCATCAATCGCCACAACCAAAGGTTTATCGTCCATATACCTGACGACAAAAGCAGCGCTTTATAAATCTATCGTTCCTTAAAAGTAATAAAAAACTAAACCAAAATATCATATTCTGAGCCATTCTCGTGAGCTTATGAGTATCACTGAATTAGAAAAAAAATATCTCATAGCCGGATATCAGAAGAAAGGCAAGATTGATTTAGAAATTCTTGAAGAATGGGAAACCACACCCAAAGCATAAACATTTAGATAACTTTTTAAACGCAGAAAAGCTTTCCAAAATCATGGAACCGAAAGAGCCGCAACGCTGTCCGAGGTGCTTAAAGATGACATTAGGCTTTGACGTAGAAACAAAAAGAGTGTTCTGCAGCGCGTGCGGATACGAACAGAGGATGAGAACATAACATCAAACTTCATGTTCTCAGAAATCGACAGGTTCAAATTAGGAAATGAAGCGCTATGGGCAACACCGTGCCCGCACTGCGGAAAGAAATCACTGCATAATCATTCAGAAGAAAAAATAACGTGCCACTGCTGTGGCTACGAGGTGAAAAAATGACTGAAATTCACAAAGCACAAAGAATAGGAGTATTCGTAGACGTGCAAAACCTGTATTACTCTGCAAGATTCGTCTACAACGCACACGTAAACTTCAAGACAATACTCCAAGACGCAGTAAAAGGAAGAACGCTTGTCAGAGCGCTAGCTTACGTAATCAAGACAGAAGACATAAGCAAGGAAAAATTCTTTGACGCTCTGGGACACATAGGATTTGAGATACGAGCAAAAGACCTGCAGATATTCTACGGAGGAGCAAAAAAAGGAGACTGGGACATAGGAATAGCAATGGACGCAATAGAACTCGCGCCAAGACTCGACACGATAGTCATTGTAAGCGGAGACGGAGACTTTGTTCCTTTAGTGGAACATTTGAAAAGAGCGCTCGGATGCAGAGTAGAAGCCGTAGCGTTCGGCAAAAGCGCAAGCGCAAAACTAAGAGAAGCAGTAGACGACTTCACAGATTTGGACAAAGACACAAGAAAATACCTAATCAAGCCAGCCAAAAAAATGCCAGTCAACAAAGAAGTAGAAACACACCACATGGGAGTCGAAAATGGAAATAAATGAATCAAATTTTGAAACTGAAGTGCTCAAAAGCGACAAGCCGGTAGTAGTAGACTTTTGGGCGCCGTGGTGCAATCCCTGCAAAATGATATCACCCGCATTTGAAAAACTCTCAAGCGAAATGAAAACAGCAAAATTCGCAAAAGTAAACGTTGATGAAAGCGCAAGACTTGCACAACAGGCAGGAGTAATGGGAATACCGTGCATAATAATATTCAAAAACGGAGAAGAGGTTGAACGCGTAGTCGGCTTCCAGACAGAACAACAACTAAGAGCAAAGCTGACAGGCGTGCTTGAATAAATGCTCACCATTGTTAATTTCAAAGCATACAAAACTTCTACAGGAATCAATGCAGTCAAACTCGCAAAAATATGCGCGAAATACAATGTTGCAGTCGCAGTACAGCCAGCAGACATACTGGCAGTAGCTTCAAAAGTAAAAATACCTGTTCTTGCACAGCACGTAGACGCAATAGAATACGGAGCAAAAACAGGATGGATACTACCAGAAAGCTGCCAGCAAAACGGAGCAGTAGGAAGCCTAGTAAATCATTCTGAACACAAATTACAATTATCTGAGATTAAAAAAACAATAGAAAAACTCAGAAAACTAAAAATGACATCTGTTGTTTGCGCAAGCACTCCAGAAATGGCAGTGAAGATTGCAAAATACAAGCCGGACATGATAGCAATAGAACCGCCTGAACTGATTGGCGGAAACATATCAGTATCAGAAGCAGAGCCGGAAATCATAACAAGAACAACACACAAAATCAAAAACACACCAATACTCTGCGGAGCAGGAATTCATTCCAGAAAAGATGTTGAACACGCATTGAAATTAGGCGCAAAAGGAATACTAATAGCACACGCAATAACAAACGCGAAAAATCCGGCAAAAGTGCTGAAAGAGCTTATTTCGTAGGATCAACAACCCGGCCCATAAACAAAATATTGCCGTTCTTATCCTGAATAAGGAAAATGAAAGGGTGATCTGCCCTGAACATAGTCGGCATGGCAGCTTTCAACTCCATTATAACAGCAGTTGCAGCAGCAGCCTCAGTACCTTCCTCATTCACTTCAACAAAAGCCTGATGGATGACTGAGCTGATAAACAAATCATCTGTTCCAGTCATGCCTGAAAAGTCAGCATCCATAGAAAAAGCAGTCGGCATACCCAGCTCCATCAATTTATCCTTTAGGAAATACTTAGTTTCAAGCTTGAATCTAGGCAGGAAAACAGAAATCTCTGTCTTGTACATATTATTTTTCAACATTTTCAAGTATTCAGGAGAAAGATTAAAAGAATTAATATCATCAGGCAGTAAAACAAGCATTGACAATTCCTTGCCAGAATACGGCAGTTCAACAGCCTGCAAATCACCCATATCAGCATAATTAAATTCCTTATCACTCAAACCCATCATCTGCACTTTCACAACTTTATCCTGAGAAACTTTGAAGTCAGCCTCCTGAGTCTTTCTTTTGTCAAACTGGAAAAGCCAGTCACCCTTAAAGTAAATCGCATTAGTCAAAACCAATCGAGTTAATGGATTAATCACCGGAGGGCTTGCAGGCAACAAATCCTTAATCTTATCATTCGTCTGCTCTTCAACCCAATCATTAATCGCAACACGCGACTGCTCAGCAGCATTAGCAAAATCAAGATTAGTAACCTTGCCGCCATAATACCTTTCAACTACACCCATATAATCAGGCAGGAACGAAAAATCTTTTTGCGCCCACAAAGCATTAGCGGTATTAAGCGCGTATTTCTTGTCTTTCCTGTTCAAATCATTGTAGATTTTAGCAAAAGCAGGCCTGCGGACAGATTCTTCAGGGAAATGAAAAACAGACTGCATCTCCTCAGCAGTCTTGCCTTTCGCACCCTCATAAGTCATAGCCAAAGCAGTAGAAATGCTGTAAGGAGAGAAAAACACGTTATCATTGCCAAGCCTTGAAAAAAGCTCAAAAGCGAACTGGTTATTAGCAGAAACAACCAAACCAACCTTCTCAGAAGTAGCAGCACTATCATCAGCTCTCGGCAACGGCGCACTGCAGCCAAGCAGCACAGCCAACAGCAGCACCAATACAAGTTTATTCATAACAGGATAGAAAATGAGCCATATATAAATAACGTCTGAAATAATAAGGGGAAAGCCTAAGCAAGATTAATATATCCTGCTTCATTAGTATTACGTATGGCGCCAGAAAAACCCGGATGGGACTGGTACAGTCCTGTTTTAGCATTTGCCGCAGGCAGTTTCCTGACTTTTATCGCATCAGCATACATTTCTGCACACAAAGAACCTGAATATATAGTGAAGATGGAGAATCCTGCCCTTGAAGCATCTGCTGAATCCAGACGGAAATCAGAAAAGACATTACGCGAATTAATTCTGAACAATGCACAAATATTCCTGATGCAGGGAAATGCGGATGACGCGCGAAAGAACATAGACCATTATTTAACCATGAATCCCGCCCAGGAAGAACGGCTGAAAGCCTTAAAATTACTAGACAAAGTAGCAACGTATCACAGGGAAAACAACAGGCCAGAGCAGTGCGCGGCAATCTATCGACTCGTTTCTGAAATCGCGCCTGACAAGGTAAAAGAAGTCATGGACCCGCAAAACGTAGGTCTTGCAAAATCATTAGAAGCCCTTGCACAAGACAGCCACTAAATCAAGCTGTGAAACACCGGCGCAGTAACATAAACTTCCAGAACAGCAGCAACAAAGACGAGCAGCAATGCCAAAACAAGAAGCTTGACATCATTTCTCAAAACATTCCTGAAAGCATCACCAGACAGTTTCTCGTGAATCAAGGCGCGGGATAAAGAAGCGCCAGCCATAGCAGTCAAAATGTAGCCTGCGCTTTCAGGAAGCATGTGAACAAGGGAAATGCACGCCAGCTGAACAGCAGAAGACCAGCGCGAAAAAATCTCAACAATAAAAGCTGCAAAAAAAGAGGCATTATACACTATAAGGAAAATAGCACCAGCACCATAGAAAATTGAAAGCACGAAACCAATCAGCAAATACCAAACGTTATGAGAGAAAAGAGAAACAACCTTTGCAACAGAAGGAACATACTCCTGACCTGCAAAACTTGCAACAATATCCTGATGCAGATGGTCCTGCTCAAGCTGAACAACCTGATAATTCAAAGTAGCAGGATTCACAAAGCCCAGTATTAGAAAGCCCACCAGAATGCCCAGAAACGCGCCAAGATAACACTTCAGAATTGTCCTATGACGCCTAAGAAAATGAGAACTACCCCTGCTTTCAATCTTCTCCTCAATAACAATAACATGATGCAAACTCGGAAGCAAAAGAATAGTCAGCAAAAGAGTGGTTGCCAAAGACTGGTCAGGAAAAACAAACTGCTGAACAGCATACGAGACAAAAACGTAAACAACACCAAGTACGAAAACAAAAGGAAAATGACGGAGAACAATCCTCCTGTCCAGAAACTGCTCAAGCACCATTGCCTTTGAAGTAACCGTCCCAATCAATGCCCGCGTCATCCTTAGGCTTGCGCTTAAACGCATAAGCAGCAAGACCAACAACAACTACAAACGCTGCAAGCAAGGCAAGCCACTTAATGCTCTCACCAAGCTTGAACAAACCAGTAGTGCTTGGCACAAAAGCCTCTCTCGGAGGCTGAGGCACCTGCTGCAAAGGCTCGTAAGCAACTGGTTCAGGAACTACAGGAACTTCAGGCTCTGTCTGCTGATTAGCATTCTCTGAAGAAGGAATAGGCGCATCATCTGGCTGAACATAACCAGAACCACCCTGCCAGTCAGAATCCCAGCCGTGACTGCCCTGAATCTGAGGCTGATTTTGAGCATCAACCTGAACCGAAAGGGTTGCCTGAGCTTTATAAGTGTGCCCGGACTCAACAAACTCAACAACAATCACATAAGAACCAACATCAGGCGCAACAAAAGTCGTGCTGAAATCTTCACCGACCAAATCAACCGTGTGGGAACCTGAAGGAGTCTGGAGAATAACAGCTGTTGCTGAAAGATTTCCATCGCCAACAAGCGTTCCAGAAGCAGCAACAGTAGTTCCAGGAGTCACGCTGCTCGGAGACAAGTGCAAAGTCAGCACGTGATTAGGAACAAAAGTGATGTTCTGCACAGTTTCAGTCACGTGACCTGCAGAGTCAACTGCACGGACGACCAAAGATTTCGTTTCAAGAACATCAGAGCTTACAGTTGCAGTGAAGCTGTCGCCATTTTGAGCCAAAGTCAGATTATCACCGTCAAATTCAGCAGTAACAGATGCCAAGCTTATAGTATCAGTAACAGTTGCGGCAACAGCCAATGCAGCGTTTCTCGGCGCTGTGGAAGGCACGTTCAAGCTGACAACAGGAGGAGCAGTATCCAACTGAATGACCTGAGCATGAGTTGCAGTCAAGCCAACACCATCCTGGCAGGTAACACTCCACGTATGGCTTCCCTCAGAGAAATTGGAAAGATCAACATTAACAGAAGCCTGCGTGTCATTCGAAACATTAACTGTCCTCAATGCAGCGCTGTCAAGAGAAACAGTGCACGCCAGAACTTCCGCAATATTATCTGAAGCAGCAAACTTGAAATCAGTTGATTCAGTAGCATACGCAGTCGGAGAAACAATACTGACAGAAGGCGCAGTGCCGTCAAACAGCAATTCACCAGAAACACTGCCAGACTCGCCAGGAACATTCCTTGCAGTAACTACATAACAGGCTCTATCGC
>CAYUHB010000029.1:0-7565 GCA_964444355.1 uncultured Methanosarcinales archaeon | reverse complement strand
GGTTTGTCTGTGCGCGAGCTTCTGTATTTTCTGCAGAGGTTGCGTATGCTGAAGAATTATTCTTCTGCGAACGTTATTGGCAGTCCTTCTGTTCTGGCTGCCAAGCTGTTGGCTGAACTTTCCGACCACAAAGTATTTTAACTTATAAGTATTGGACTATGTATGGCGTGGATGTGTCCTAAATGTAAACGCGGCTTGGGCGGTATTCATTTTGGGCCGGGTTCTCGTTCACTTGAGCAATATTTTTTCCCTTGCTATGAGTGTAAACTTCTGGTTGATGGTATAGATGAATCAATAAAAGATAAGGATATGACTGATGGTTTTTTTAGGATTCAGGAAATGATTCAGGAAGAGCTTCATATCGATGAAGCCCAGTATCGGGAAGGTCATATTAGCAGTGATGTTGAGAACTTTTTTCATTTGGCTTGGTGGGGAAAGTTGCAATTTACTGAAGATTTGGTAAATGCAATACTTTTAATCGCTTTGGAAAAGTATTTTGAAGGCAGAGTGTGTTCTTCTCTTGAGAAAATGTTAAAATCAAAAAAGATAAAAGCTGAACTTCTTGATGCCCGTGAAAAAGTTAATGAATATTACAAAACCTATAAAATACCTAAAAAATATGATAGATTTGTGCGTTATTGACTGTGCTATCACGTTTCTACTTCCTATATGATAACCACTTGGGGTGGTTATCATGTACAAGCTTTCATTTAAAAAGCGCGTTTGGATAGTTAAACACGTTCTGAAGGGAATTTCAGAGACTCGGGTCGCCATAGCTCAGAATGTGACTGATCGAACTGTACGAAGCATATTGACAAATTACAAACAGTTCAGTTGGGATGGTCTGAAAGACCATAAAACAGGTCGTCCTGAGACCTTGTTGAACCAAAACGCGGAGATTATTATTCTTGATTTGAGACGGCGTTTTAGTTACGGCGCTTGCCGTATTGAGCAATTACTCAAGCTCAAAGGTTTTTCTATCAGCCACAGACAGATAGAAAAATTGCTTATTAGGAACGACCTTGTCGTTCCCAATGTCAAAAAACAACGATCGCGCAAATGGGTTCGGTACGAACTTCCGAACCCAAATGATTTGTGGCATACAGACTGGACACATTGTCCATTTACAGACAAAGAATTCTGTGCCTACATAGACGACAAAACACGCTTAATCACCGCTTTTGGCTTGTTCAAAAGCGCTAACACCGAAAACACACTCGCCCTGCTCAAAGCAGGGCTGGCCGGTTACGGCAAGCCAAAAGCAATCATGACCGATCACGGATGCACTTACTATGCCAGTCACCCTGGCGCTGAGCAAGAAAACACAGAATTTCGAAAAACACTTGATGCACTCGGCATCAAGCACTGCTTAGCCAGAATCAACAGACCTCAAACGAATGGCAAAATAGAACGCTTCTTCCTAACGTACAAGCAAGAATTCATCACGGGAAGCTTCTCAAGCATTCAAGACTATGTGCGGCACTATAACGAAGAACGGCCGCACATGAGCTTGAATTATCGAACCCCGAAGGAAATTTGGAACGAGCTAACGAACCGGAACTAGTTTCGTGACCGGAAGCAGTTTCGGGATATCAGATTGTGCGTTATTGACCGCAACATTTTTAAATCATCTCTATCTCGGCAATGTTATGGGAAGGATTAAGACTAAGATGATTAAGCGTTTGACTTTTGAGTTGATTAAGCAGAGCAGGGAGCGCTTTACAACCACGTTTGAGGAAAACAAGAAAGTTGTTGGTGATTTGTTGGGCGCTGATGCCGGTAAGAAGACTAGGAACTCTGTTGCTGGTTATGTGACCAGATTGATGAAGGTTGTCGAAGAGTAATTTTTGGGGGTGTAAGCTATGGCAGAGGATAACAGCATCTTTATTGGCAGTAAGCCTTTTATGAACTATGTTACTGGTGTTGTGATGCAGTTTACCACAAACCAGGCTTCTGAGGTTTTTATTAAGGCGCGTGGCAAGTTTATTTCTCGTGCTGTTGATGTTGCAGAGGTTGCTTCTAAGCGTTTCCTTGTTAATAGTATTGAGGTTAAGGACATTCGCGTTAATTCTGAGGAGTTCACTAACCGCGAGGGCAGGCAGGTCAGGGTGTCTACTATTGAGATTGCTCTGAAGAAGCTTTAAGAAAGATTTTTATATAATAAGAATAATTTTCTCTAGGGTAAAAAGGGGACTAATGTGAAACAGGTAGTGCAGGGTATATTTGTTGTAGCAGTCATACTTTGCTTAGCTGTGCCTGTCTTTGCTGATGGCTCTTTTTTTGCTGATTTTTGGTCTTGGCTGAAGTCTTTTGTTCCTACTGGCGCTCAGACTGTTGACCCTGATGGTGATGGCATTGATTTCCTTGACAATTGTCCTGATGTGTATAATCCTGGTCAGGAGGATGTTGATCAGGATAATATCGGTGATGTTTGCGATTTTGTTTATTCTGTTTCGCCTTCACTTCTTGCTCAGGGCTCTTCTGCTGTTTTGCGTATTCTGGGCAATAACCTGTCGAATGCTAGTATTTCTTTTTCGTCTGACATTAGTGTTTTGAACCAGTCTGTTGTGAGTGATAATGCGCTTGATGTTGTTGTTTCTGTTGGCGTGTTTGCTGATGTTGGTCATTATTCTGTTGTTGGTGATGTTCTCGGCATTGATGTTGTTGAGGGTCCGCTTGATTTGTTGAATGTTTCTTATTCTCCTGCAATTGTTGCTGCTGGTCCTGTTAATCTTTCTGTGAACATTTCTGTTTCAGAGAACGTTAATCCTGCTCAGATTAGCTTTACAACTGCAACGCTGAGCTTGTTCAATAATCTTACAAATGAGAATTTTACTTTGAATTTGGAAAGTTCAAGTCTTGATGGCAACACTTTTGTTCTGAATTTCGAGCCTTATACTTTTGGTAGCGGCAATTTTGAGCTTGATTTGCAGTTGAGTTATAATTTTGTTGAATCGTTCAGTCCTAGTGTGCAGATTGATGAGACTGTTGCTTTGCCTCCGATTTTTATTCCGAATTTTCCTGGTGTGTGCATTTTTATTGTTCCTTTTTCTTTTTTTGGCCCTCCTTATTGTTGCCCTCCTGTCGGTGTTCCTGGTTGCGGTGATGATACCAGGCCGCATGCTGTTTTTGATCCTGGTTTTGGTACTGTTCTTGCCACTCCATATTGTCCCTTTGGAGTCCTTTGTACTATTTCGAATCCTCCTTTTGTTGTTGGCAACACTGTGAGTGTTTGTGATGCTGGATATACTGGGGTTCCTGGTGCTGCTTGCTCTACGAGTCCGACAAGCGCTTGTGTTGCTCCTTTTACTGCCGGTCAATGTATGCCTGCAAAGTATATTTGTGCTGCTGGTGGTGCTTATCCTGGTATTACAGTTGGAGTTTTCCCTGTTTCACCTTGGCTTCTTGGCAGTATGACTTGTTCTGCTCCTCCTACAAATCTTTGTGGCGATGCTGTTGTGCAGTTTCCTGAGGCGTGTGATGACGGTAATAATGTTGATTGTGATGCTTCAGGTTGCAATGCGGATTGTACTTTTTCTGAATGTGGCGACATAGTTATTTGTGCTCCAGAAGAGTGCGATCCTCCTGGCATTAGAATTCCTCAGCAGTGTGGTGGTTTAACATGCCAAATTGATTGTACCTGTCCTCCTCTTCCTCCGACAGGCAATGGTGGCGGCGGGGTGAAAACCGAGCAAGGTTGCGCGCCTTTCTGTGAGTTTGATAGTTCTGTTTTGTGGAAGATTGTTTCGATTGATGCAAACAGCAATGTTATGCCTGCTATTCCTGTTGAAATGAATAGTTTTAGGGCTTGTCTTCAGCAGACAGGACAGGCTAAGCTTAGCAGGCCTCAGATGGGCGTGATGACCTTTGCTGTTCATAAGGAAGATTCTGTTTATAGTCTTGGGCAGCTTCCGATAATTAATGAAAGAAGAGATCCGGAAGATGCAAAGTACTTTTATGACAAGCAGAAGGAGTGGTTGCAGAAGATAGCTGGCAACAATGCAGTTTCTATTGACCAGAGCCCTGTTCTTTTCTGTCCTGCTCCTTCCAATGACCATCTTAATGCTTATTTGCGCTCGGTATGCAATGTGAACTCAAAAGCAAGGATTTTTATTAATTACGGCTGGGTGCATTCTACGAAAAGTAAAGATGATATTATTGATGTCCAGCGTTTGACTTATTATGTTAATGACGTTGAAACAACTGTTGATATTGATTGTGATGTTGCTGGCGAAGACTGTAACAGAAAGCTTGAACTTGAGCTTCCCTCTCCTGCGAGTGATGTCAACACCAACATTTTTGTTGCGGATGTTTTGGGTGTTAAAAAGACTTTTGAGGGTAAAAAGCCTGACTGTGTTTCCTGTCCTCCTGCTGAGTTTAGAGGAAATCTTTATGCTAACCCGTGCTGTTCTGGAAAAGTTCCTTCTGCCTGCTGTGATGTAAATAATAAGTTCTTGCAGGGCAAAGTGATTTCTGCACCGTCAAGCAGGTGTTATCGGATGAGCACAATAATTGACGGTCCTCAGAAGAATGTCTGTCTTGTTGATATGGCAACTTGTGATATCACTTACCCTAATTATTTGACTGGCAGCAATATTTACCGCCAGTTTGGCTGGGTTCCGAATGTGGAGTGCACGTCAAGTTTTGTTGATCCTTTCACTGATGCGCTTACTGGCACTAATTATGGGGCTGCTGTTAGCGCTTGTCCTGCTGTTGAGCCGTGTGCTTACCCGAGCAGGTTTGTCCGTGGTTTCGATGTGGGCGAGTGTCATTCTTTTGTTTGGGAGTGCGGTAAGACTGGTGTTTGGGATGTTGTCCGCGAGGGTGTCGGTCCTTCTGTTGAGGTTTGTGACCGTTTGGATAACAACTGCAATACTTTGATAGATGAAGTTCTTTATTGCAAGTGTAATTTTGTTGGTGAAACCAAGCCTTGCAAAATTGGTGGTACTGCCAAAGCAAAGTGCGTTGACGCGATTGGCGCTTTAGTCTACGATAATACTCCTTGTTATGAAGAATGGTATGGTCCACAGGAGCAGCCAAAGCCTGAAGTTCTTGTTGCAGCACCTTCTCCTGGCGAGTTTGCAATTTTAGGTCAGAATTATGGTGTTCCTTGCGGGGAAATTGCAAATAAAGTGTTCTCTTACTGTGATATTTTCAACAAACAGACAGACGGTCCTCTTTATGTTCGTGTCAAGGAATATGGAGGCGTTATAGGTTCTTCTCTTTCTGGTGCTGCTACTGTTGAACTGCCTGATTATGTCAAGCTTGCTTCTTATGAGCTTGGTAATTGTGATGGTGGTGATGTTGAGATTGCTTTGAATGTTCCTCCGTTGAAGGATTTTGTTGCTGTGTTTAAGCGTGGTGAGGAGTCTGTTCTTTTGCCTTCTGGTTTGGGTGTTGCTCCTGGCTTGGCTGGTTATGATGCTCAGGAGTTGTTTGACAAGGCAACTATTCCGATTGTTTCTTATGCTAGTGTGAAGGAGGGTGTTGTTTTGTCTCCTGTTGCTTCAAGATTGTCTGCTCTTGGCATTACTGCTGAGTTTTCCGGCGGTATTAAGGGTGTGAAGGTTTCTTTGGAGTCTGCTGATGTTAAGATTAGGGATAGGGCGCTTGCTGTTATTGGTCAGCCGTTGAAGTTTGTTTTTGTTGAGCCAAAGCCGATGGGGGTTACTATCCGGTCTCAGCTTGTGTTGCGGGATAATCTTGATCCGGATTCTTTGGGCTTTTACCTTTATCGTGATAATAAGTGGAATTATGTTGGTGGAAAAATCGAGAATGATTTCTTTGTTGTTTCACTGGATGACGTGATGCCTTTGTTGGAAGATAATTCTTTGACTTTTATGATTGCTGGAAGCGTTTGTGATGGTTGTGTGAAGCCTTACTTGTTTAATGTTCGTGATGTTGATTCTCCTTTGCTTGTTGTTCTTGTTCATGGTCTTTTCAGTTCTCCGAGCCAGAGCTGGTCTGCTTTGGTGAAGGAGTTTGAGGATGAGGATGTTAATGTTGATGTTGCCGTGTTTGGTTATGCCGGCAGTCCTGTGCCTGATGCTGTTCGTGCTTTGTCAGATGAATTGCGCAAGAAAGATTACGGCAAGATCGTTTTTATTACTCACAGTCTTGGCGGTCTTGTTGTGCGTGAGTTCCTGCATCAGGAGGAGCTTAGAGAGGATTCCTTGATTCCTAAGGTTGAAGCGTTCATTATGACCGCTACTCCTAACCAGGGTACTCCTCTTACAAGTTCTGTTAAGAAAGTGTTTGAGATGACTGCTTGGTTGCTTGGTCGTGTTGATAGCGCTCCTATTATGGGTGCTCATCCTGAGACTTTGGACTTGTTGACTAAGGGTTTGCAGTATTCTGTTCCGCCTTCTGTTAAGGTTTTTTCTTTGGCTGGTACAAAGGACCAGCTGCAGAGCGGTTTGCTGTTTGACTTGCCTGCTCCGAATGATGGTGTTATAACTGTTGAAAGCGCTAAGAGGTTGAATGGTGTTGTTCTTGAGGATTCCTGTGTTAACGAGCTTGAACAGCCTGTTGGGCATTTGATGATGAATTCCGGTCCTGAACAGCGTTATACTTTGTTGTATTTCCTGAGACGGCTTTCTTCAGAGTTTAATGAGCGTGCTCCTCCTCAGATGTATGCTGCTTTGAAGATTGATAACTGTCAGAGTGGTGTTTTGGAGGTTTACGGCAAGCTTCTTGACAGTAATGCTTTGCCTCCTCCTGAGGGTTGCGAGATGTGCGGTAATGGTGTTTGCGAGCTTGGCGAGAATTGTCCTTCTGATTGTGTTTCTCCTGAGAGACAGGTGGCGTTTGGCGGTTATCCTGTTGCCAGAGTTCTTGAAGTTTTGCTTGCAGTTAATTTGTTGCTGACTGTCCTTTATCACGTTAAGACTTGGAAGTTCCAGAAGTGGCTGAGGTATTGTATTTACGCTCTTGCAGTTCTTGCCTTGCCGTTGTTTGTTGCCGGTTATATTTTTGGCGTGCTTTCATTTATTCCAGTGCTGGTTTACGTGCTTATTTTGTTGATGATTTTCATTGATGTTTTGATTAGAACTAATTCTGGCTTTTATAGGTGGCATTGATTTAACGTAAGCTTTAAATCTGGGCTCTCTTTTTCTGCTGTTATGACTTTTCATTTTTCGCACTGGAAGTTCTGGTATGGTTACCTTTTTGTTATTTTGTCTGTATTGGGTGCTGTCTGGTTTTATTACCGCGGGGGAAGTGTTCCTGCGTTAATTTTGGTTGGATTTGGCCTGTTTTTATTGGTGATGTTTGAAATTTTAATTCGTGCTGAGCGTTTGGTTATTGATGATTCCACAGTTATTTTTTACAAAGGTATTCTTTCAAGGAATGTTATACGTGTTTCTTATAATACAATCTCGAATGTTTCTGTTAATCAGACTTTTTTAGAGAGGATTCTTGGGTATGGTGATATTTTGATTGATACTCCCGGCGGTCCGAGCGCTGAGATTGTCTTGAAAAAGTTTCAAGGTCCTTTGAAGATTGAGAATTTGATAGATGAGCGCATTAAGAAGGCTCATGCCGGTCTTAAGCCTGCAGCGAAGAAA
>CAYUHB010000028.1:0-7618 GCA_964444355.1 uncultured Methanosarcinales archaeon | reverse complement strand
AAACACACTCAGCAGCAAGATTAGCCTCGTAAGCCATATCGTGCTGAGACAACGGGAAAGCAACAAAGACAAACTCAACATCGCCTTTGACTAACTTCTCAGTCAAACCAGCGACCTGCTTGGTATAAGGACAGGTAAAACAGCCAAACTCGATAACCCTGACGCCTTTGCCAGTCGTTGGAAGCCCAGACAAATTCTTAGGAACAGTCAGTTCGCCAGAAACATCCTTTGTACCGCACAAAGAAACAGTCTGCTTTGCCTCGTGGAACGGGTCAAAAATACAAAAAGCACTCGACTCAGGACCATTGCAGTTGCCGTACAAAACATAATTGTACAAGCCATAACCGCTGCCGGCAATGCTTGCAAAGAACAAAATGACAAAAATCCAGGACAACACAGCAAAATTTTTGTAAATTAAACCAGCAAACCTAGGAGCATGCCTAATCAGCTTTCCAACAATCAACGCCTTGACCTTCTGGTCAAAACCACTCCTGCAGGGACGCAAAGTAAGGTTCCTGAAAACACAATCAAAAGCCTCCCAGGCAAGACGGCGATAGCTAACGCTGAATATACCTAGAATAACCAGTACAGGCAATGCTAAAAGGCATACAACCATAGACGAATAAGCAAAACAAGGGCTTTAAAAATGTTGTGAAAGACACAACGTTTTTATACTTTTTAACGAATGAACAACTAAAAGGGTGATGCACATGGCAATCAAGACAGACGTAGGCGATTACAAGAAGATAACTCACAAGGATTTTGAAAAACTGCAATTAAGAATAGGAACCATAGCAAAAATAACAGCGCACCCGAAAAACCCGAAAGACTACATAATTCTCGTAGACTGCGCAGGAGCAGACGAAGACATACAGGTAGTAGCGGGAATAGCAAGCGCGTACAAAATAAACGAGCTATTAGGAAAACAAGTCGTAGTCCTCTGCAACATAAAACCAGAGCTTGTTGGCGGAGAAGAAAGCCAGGGAATGCTGTTAATCTCGCACGCAGGGAAAAAGCCAGTACTGCTCACAACAGACAAGAAATGCCCTGAAGGAGCACACGTATCAGCCATAATGGACGGCGAATGCCACTTTTTCGGAGAAAGATAATGAGCGTATTCAAAGCATACGACATCAGAGGATTGTATCCAAGCGAGATAAACGAGGAAACAGCATACAAAGCAGGAAGAGCAGCAGTCATATTCCTCAAAGCAAAAAAAATTCTTGTAGGAAGGGACTGCAGAACAAGCTCGCTGCCATTAAAGAAATCACTCGTATACGGAGCAACAGACCAGGGATGCGACGTCATAGACACAGGATACTGCAACACGCCAATGTGCTATTACATGGCACAAAAAATGCACTCGCTAATGATAACCGCATCACACAATCCAAAAGAATACAACGGCATCAAAATAACCAGAAAAGGAGTCGAGCCAATAGGCGAACACAACGGAATGAAACAAGTGGAAAAACTGGCAACAGGATGCCACTTTCCAGACCCAAAAAAAAGAGGAAACGAAACAGCCAAAAACTGGCTCCCGGCATACGTAAAAGAAGTACGCAGAATAGTGAGCGGAAAATACAAGCCGATAAAAGTCCTGATAGACTGCGGAAACGGAATGGCAGGACACGTAGTTCCAGCATTATTGAAAGGACTGCCGATAAAATACAAATTACTGTACGGAGAAATGGACGGCACATTCCCAAACCACACGCCAAACCCCGCAGTGCCGGAGAATACTGCTGATTTGCAAAAAGAAGTGGCAGCGGGAAAATACGATTTAGGAATAGCATACGACGCAGACTGCGACCGGGTAATGTTCATAGACGACAAAGGAAGAAGAATACCATCAGCATTCACACTCACACTCTTTGCCCAGCACCTGCTGAAAAAAGGGCAAAACATGATTTACTCAATAAACATGAGCAGAATCATCAGCGAAAAAATGAAAGAAGCAGGAATCAAAGCCTGGCCAAGCATAGTAGGGCACACAGAACTCCCGATAGCAATGAAAAAACACGACGGCATAATCGGAGGAGAGCTCACAGGACACTTCTACTTCAAAAAATTCAAGTACGCAGACTCAGGAGACATCTCAGCACTATTAATGCTGTCACTCCTGTCGCAGTCAGGACAAAAAGTCAGCGAGCTGATAAGACCGTTCGAAAAATACGCAACATCAGAAGAAATAAACTACAAAGTCACAGACAAAAACTCAGTAATGCAAAGAATCGAGGAAGCATACGGCAAACAAATTGTTGGAAGACTTGACGGAGTATCCATAAACGCAGGAGACTACTGGTTCAACGTAAGACTCAGCAAAACAGAAAATTTGGTAAGACTGAACTGCGAAGCAACAACCAGGAAAAAACTCAACATGGCAATAGAATGGATTTCCAAGATAATACAGGGATAAGATTATAAATTCCACATAAATCACTCCTTCTGGGGAGCAACGTGGAAGCAGATTTAGACGAAAGAACAAGAAAATTTGAAAAAATTACATCAGCAACTTACTTCTTAATCATCAAAACAAAAGAAGGAAAACAAGAAATAGAGCTGGGAAGATACCTGAAAGACTGCCCTCAAGACCTATTACCCGAGTATTTTCAGGAAAGACAAAGCCTTGCAGGCAAACTAGAAATCGATTGCAATCCACCAACACCTGCCTTCCTGCAATACTTTTCAAGCAAACAAATAACAGACGAAACAATAAACGGGCAAAGATACAACATACACCCAGTAGCGGAAAAAGCAATTGTTCAAAAAATAATTGAAGAACTGGCAAAAATAGAGCCGGGCATAAAAGTAAAAGGAGAAAACAAACCACAACAGCTCACAAAAATAGGCAGCAGGCAACTAGACGCCCGGGAGTTCGCAATACTTAAAGAAATATATACAAAATTCTCAGGAGAAGAAAAGCAAGACGAAGACCGCGGCAATCGAATGCCATAACCTTTATAAACACCTTAAAGTTCCGTCGACGTATGCCAAGAAAGAAGAAAGAGACAAAAGAAGAAGCACACAAAGAAACAACAACACAGCCGGAAATAAATATAGGAATGGTAGGCCACGTTGACCACGGCAAAACAACACTCGTGCAAACGCTATCCGGCAAATGGACAGACACCCACTCTGAAGAAATCAAAAGAGGCATCACAATAAGACTGGGCTATGCAGACGTATCATTCTACAAATGCCCGAAATGCGAAGGAAGCGACGCGTACGGAGCGCAGCCAAAGTGCCTCAAATGCGGAACAGAAACACAATTCCTAAGAAAAATATCGCTCGTAGACGCGCCAGGACACGAAAGCCTAATGGCAACAATGCTCTGCGGAGCAAACATCATAGACGGAGCACTACTGCTCATATCAGCAACAGAAACCTGCCCGCAGCCGCAAACAAGAGAACACTTGAAAGCCCTGGAAATAATAGGCATAGACAACATCATAGTCATACAAAACAAGATAGACCTAGTACCAGAAGACCAGGCAAAAAAACACTACAAAGAAATCAAGGAATTCCTCAAAGGAACAAAATTCGAAAACGCGCCAATCATACCAATGAGCGCAATACACTCAATAAACCTCGACGTACTAATACAAACAATACAGGAAAACTTCCCAACACCAAAAAGAGACCTCACAGCAGACCCGATAATGTTCGTGGCAAGAAGCTTTGACATAAACAAGCCAGGAGCAGAACCCGAAAAAATGGTCGGAGGAGTATTGGGCGGAGCAATAAAACAAGGCAAACTCATACAAGGAGCAGACATAGAGATATTACCAGGATACGAAGTACAGGAGAAAAACCAAAAAGTATGGAAGCCGCTAAAAACAACCATAATATCAATCATGTCAGGCGGAGAAAAAATAAAAGAAGCAATACCAGGAGGAAGCCTCGCAATAATGACATCACTAGACCCAAGCGTGGTCAAAAGCGACAAACTCGTAGGAAGCCTCGTAGTACTGGAAGGAAGCTCGCTCAAAGTCTGGTACGAATTCACACTTGAAACACACCTGCTCGAAAGAGTAGTAGGCGCAAAAGACAAACTCGTAGTAGAACCCATAAAGTTAGGAGAACTATTGATGCTAAACGTCAACTCAGCAGCAACAGTAGGATCAGTAAAAGAACTGGGAAAGAACACAGTCAAATGCTCGCTAAAAAGACCAGTCTGCGCAGAAGCAGGAGCAAGAGTCACCATCGGCAGAAATTTGGGACAAAGATGGAGACTCATAGGGTACGGAAACATCAAAGCATAAGCTTCTTTCTATCACGATACAACTTCAGGATAACACTCGCCTCGTGCAGGAAATCAAACTCTCCGCCAAGAACGCGCTGATGCAATTCATCTATTGAAAAAGATTTAATCTCCTCAACAACATCACCATCAGGATTAAACTTCTTTTTCTCCTTCAAATCACGCGCGATAAAATAAGTAATCGGAATGATAAAAGTATGATTGCATTTGTGGAAATGATACATTTCGAGCTTTCCAGCAACAAGACCTGCTTCCTCCATCAACTCCTCCTGAGCAGTCTCCTCAGCAGACAAGCCAGGCTTGTCAAGAAAACCAGCAACAAACTTCCAGCGGGAAAGATTTTCCTCCCTCCTGTGCTCCTTAATCATCAGGATTTTGCCGTCAACAATCGGAATGACCTGAACAGAAGGACGCATAATAGCCCGCTCATAAACAAATTTGCCGATAGGCTCCTCAGCAACAGTAATGAATTTGCCAGAGTAAACAGTCTTCATAAATTAAAAAGAAAAATAACAGGTTAAAAACCTTACGCTCCAAACAAAGAAGCGAGCCAGCTAAACATTCTGGCAAGGAAATTAGGCGTTTTCTGCACAACTACAACAGGAGCAGGCACCTGAGGCTGGGAATAAAAGCAATTGCAGGAAGAACAGGTATAATCAACAGGACAATCAGCACTGCTCTCGCACTGCTCACCCTTCTCAAGCAAGCGGTTGCCGCAAACAGCAGGAGGCAATGCAACACACTTACAGCTCTTGCACTCGAAATTCGCAGGACAATCACCAGAAGTCTCGCACTGCTCGTCTTTCTCAAGCAACTTATTACCGCAAACAGTCGGAGCCTTAAACTCGCACATCGAACAATCAGCAGAGCAAGTGCCCTTGCGCTTGAACTGGTCAGCACACAAACTGCCAGGAGGATCACAATACTCAGGAGGAGTAATAATGCTGTCACCGCACTTCGCAACAGGAGCAGGAACCTGCGTCTTCTTCATCAAGTTCTGGCGCTCAAGAGTAACATAAACCTCTGCCTGAGCACCGCCTTTCGCAGCCCTCATCTGAGCTCCAGGAACAATCATACGCAAATCAGCACTGTCATCATCTGTTAGGCTGAACAAAATACCATACTTAGTCATACCCTTCCTAAGACCGCCAGTCTCGCTAACCATCTTAAAACTATAACCAGGAACAGTAACCTGAGGCGAAGGAACAACCACATTAATATCACCGCCAAACACGATGTTAAAGTCCGTATTCTCATCACCCGCCGGCTCAGAGAACAACCTTGACGGAGTTGTGGTCGTGACAACAAAACCAGGACCAAAATCAATACGGCTCCCGCCAGGCAAAACAAAAACAGCCTCAGCACCATTAATGTTGCCATCATTAGTCTGGTCCATAGCAATAGCATCACCAGCACCAACCACAAACCGGTAAGTGCCCTCGCCAACCATCAACTGACCCTCGTTAGTACCAGGATCAACTGTTGAAGAACGGGTTCCAGTAGACAAATCATTAAAATAAGCAACACCAGCGCTAACACCCTTATACATCAAAACATTAGAAACACCCTGAATGTCCTTCTTGCTGTTAAGAAGAATATAATCATTCACATTAATGTTCGGCGCTCCAGGATTAGGAGCTTCAACAAAAACAAAATTACGACCCTTGTTGCCATACAGCCCAGGATTCTGAGCAAGAGGAATATTGTAGCGGTTGCCAATCAGATTGTTTGCAACCATAACATACTCATCATTGCCAGAAGGCTTCACACGCACTTCATTGCCCGAAATGCCGGTGCTGTCAGTAACAACAGCAGCAGCTGACAAGCCCTTATAACAAATATCAAAAGTGGAAGAGAGCATACCCATAGGATACTGCAGGAATTCCCTCATACAATGCAAAGGAGTAACCTGAACAAGACCGCCCTCAGCAGCCTCGGCATCCAACAAATACTGAATACTATAAATGAAAAACTTGTCGCCGGACTGTGAAGCCTTAATCTTGACGCGAGCGTGAACCGAAGCGCCGTTAACCTTCGCGCCGCTGTCAGTATACGCATCATCACCATAATTAGTATCCCTCAGCTCAACACTGCCAAAACCGCCAAACATCTTAAGAGAAAGATCCTTTGTTCCAGTATTCACAGAAGTATCAACAATAGTGAAAGAATTGCCAAGCAGTTCAATAGTCTCATCCTCAATATCAGGAAGACTGCCGCCATCAATATCGCTCTCCAAACCTGAAGAAAAATCAACAGTATACTTGAAAACAGCATCATCACACTGCAGGAAATCAGTAACAAGATTCCTTTCATCACGGCCGAACTCAACATGGCAGCCGTTAAAAGTGCCAGGCTCCCAAAAATTAATGTTCTGGTTAAAATCAGCACTAAAATCTTTCCCGCGAACAGTGCCTCCACGCAATCCGTCAAGCATTGTTTCAGTAACAGCAGTCAGCTGGTCACCCAAATATTTCCCGATATCCAACTGGACGACAACAGTATTGCCCCCGCCAGAAACAGTGCCATAAGGAATGATAGAAACAGCCAAAGGAGTAAACACAGGAACATAAGACACAGACAACAACAAAGTAAAAATTGCAACAATAGCAACAATGCCAAGAAGAGTTATAGGAACATGGCGCATAACACTCACCTTTTTATCAAAAACTCGCGTTAAATTATATTTTGATACTCCGAGTTTTTGAGTACACTCGGAATTCAACACAATAGCATATTTAATGCTGTTGAATCCCGATGTTTAGTATAGAGAAATGTATACTATTTAAATGCATCGGAAAAATAGGAAAATCAAGAATTACCCGTTATAGTCGTCTTCCCAGTCCTGATCCTCAAAATCTTCTTCTTCCTCTGGCACTTTCAACCTCCAGCTTTACGAATCCAATCACGAGCAATCTGCTTGGCAAGCTCCTTGTCCTTTATGCCTGTCATATTAAGAATATTGCTCCTAATAGTATCGACCAATTTCACTCTCTTTTGCGGTGCGTACATAGCACTATCACCCCCGTCTAAGAGCATAATATCTGCAAAGTATATAAATATTATGCAACAAAAAAAAGAAAAGGCTTACTTTGCCTTTCCAAGAATTCTGAATACTTTGGTGCCACAGGCACAGAGACCCTTCATAGCCCTCATGCCGTTCTTCATAACAACTTCTTTGGCATCCTTAATGGTCACTTGCTTTTTGCACTTCATACATCGTCCTTCTACCATAACAATCACCCCTGAGTGTTTATAGAGGGAAAAAGCAGTATTCCTTTTATAAAGGTTTGGTTTTTATCAGCCGTGTGTAAGAATTAGTGGTTTTCTTCCCAGAATTTGAACTTTTCAAGAATG
>CAYUHB010000027.1:0-7646 GCA_964444355.1 uncultured Methanosarcinales archaeon | reverse complement strand
CTTTGAAGAATTCAGGCGTTGGTTGCATGCTGGAAAGGCTTGCTGATTGTGATATGCTGCTGAAAAGCAGTCCGCAGAATAGTACTAATAGTGCTGCTTCTCGGAGGAATCCTAATTTCCATTTTCTTTCTGACAGTTTTGCCAGCGCTACTCCTGCGAGTCCTGAGATTAGTATGTTTGCGAAGACTAGCATTCCTGGTTTGAAAAAGCTGATTATGAGGAATATTATCATCATCGCGTATGCGCCGTAGTATGTTTTTTTGTGTTGCCATACCAGGATTGCTCCTACTATTGCGAGCAGTGCTGCGAATATGCTGAATCCGTACAATCCTCCTAAGTCGCTGAAGTATTGCAGTCCTTGTATTGTTTCTATTTTTGGCGGGTAATGTCCTGCTATTGCTAAAGCGATTAGTGGTACGGTGGTGATGATGATTCTTTTCGCTTTGTTTTGTATCAGGTATAAGAAAATCAGGAATACAATTGCAGATAGTGTGTATGTTATTCCTGATAGTGATGCTGTGAAAAATGCTATTGCTCCCAGCCACCAGTTTCTGCTTAGTAAAAGCCATGCTCCGAGTAATTCAAGAGCTAGTCCGAATGAGTAGGGTGTTCCTATCGCGCCTGATGCTATGAGTGGTGGTGATAGTGCGTATGCCAGCAGTATCCATGCTTGTGTGTCTTCTGGTATTTTGAGCTTGCGAAGCAGGAGCCAGAAGAATACGAAGCTTGCTAGCGCGAACAGTGCCGGCAGTAGATTGAATGCCAATGGTCCTAGTATTGTGTATCCTCCTGATAGTACCAGGTGATATGGTTCTAGGATGTATGGTCTTCCGCCTGCTATCGCGTCGTCTGTTGCAGGTATTCCTTGCAGTATTTTTTCTGCCATTCTTGCATGGTAGTATGGCTCTATTCCGGGCAGTGTTGGGTTGTCTTGCGCAAATCGTAAGTGCAGCGGCAGTGCTATCATGATTATTGCCAGCAGGAATATTCCTAGAAGGTGTTTTTTCATGTTACCGCCTTTACTTTGCAGTTCGGGTCTTTCTTGTATACGATTATGTTTGTTGCGTGTATTCTTTTGAAGCATTTGCTGTCTGTGTACTTTACGTCTTTCATTCCTGGCGGGACTATGAGGTGTGTTGCTGAGTATTTGTCAAATAGTTCTACTGCTTCTGTTTCAAAGGAGGTTTTGTATAATCTCATTACGTCTTTGTAGCGCTCGTTTATTTCCGGGATTAGGAAGTAGTATTTGTCTATGACGTTTTTTCTTTGTGCCAGTGCTGTTATGTAGTTTCCGTATGTTGGTGGTGCGATTATAATCGCGTTTTGGCTTGTTTCGTTTCTGAGCCCTGTTAGAACGCTGATTTCTTCTTGTGTTATCGTGTTTGCAAGTTGTTTTTTTGTGTCAATGTAGTCTGGGTATACTACTGTGCTTAGTGCTGATAATAGCAGGATTATCATGATTATTGCGCAGTATTTTGCAATTTTTGTTTCGAGGATGAATTTTACGAAGTATGATGTTCTTTGCGCGAATAGCAGGGTGAGTGTTATTCCTAATAGCATGAATCCTGTTGTGAAGTCTATTAGTTTGAACCATAGTATTACTATTGAAACGAGTGTTATGCTGAAAAGTAGTTGTGTTTCTTTTTGTTTTTTGAATGCTGTTTTGTATAGTGCGAATGTTCCGCCTGTTAGGGGTGCTATTCCTATCTGCCATATCGCGTCCCACATTGTTATTTGTGAATAGAAGGATGATAGGAGTTCTTTTGGTATGTTTTGCCAGATTACTGATAGTCCGTGGAAGATTATGAGTTTTTTGTATAGTAGGAATTGCGCCCATAGTGTGAAGAATATTGAGAATAGTCCTAGTTCGTATTCTGCTGTCGTGGCGTTTTGTTCGAGTGCTGTGAAGGTTATGTAGACTCCGATGCTTAGCACGAAAACTATTGATAATGGGTGCAGGAATACGAAGAACAGCAGCAGTGAGAGGAATATTATGACCCATGGTTTTTCTGGAACTCTTAGCCACGCGTATGCCAGGAAGAAGAATGTCGGTATTGCCAGTGTTAGTGGTGTTACTTGGTTGAATGTGTTTGAGAAGAATGCTGGCACGAGTGAAGCCAGCAGTGCTGATGATAGTGATATCCAGGTTGTTTTCGTGATTTTGTATGATATTAGGAATGCTGGTATGACTAGGAGTGATGAGAAGATGTTTGGTATTATTTTTAGCGCCAGTTCTGTTGGCATTGTTAGTGAGAATAGTGCTAATATTGCATCAAATAACGGGCTCATTATTAGTGTTCTTCCGCCGTAGCCGAGCGGGTCGTTCCAGAGTAGTTTTCCTTCGAGTATGTTTTCTACTGCTCTTACGTGCAGGTATGATTCGTCTGAGCTGTAGTAGGGTGTTTGGAATGCTGCAATCAGTCTTACTGTTAATACCAAGAGAAATACAGCTATTGCCCCCATCCACGCTTTATCCATATTTATAAAGCTGAAAGGGAGGCTTTATAAAGGTTTTTGACTATTGGACTTGTGGGGTAGTATGTACACAAAGAGGGTTTCCACGGGTGCCAAGTTCCTTGATGACTTCTTGGAAGGCGGTTTTGAGGCAGATGCTATTACGACCATTTATGGTCCTGCTGGTTCTGGCAAGACTAATTTGGCTTTGCTTTCTGCTGTTGAGGTTGCCAAGTCAGGCAAAAAGGTCATTTTTATTGATACTGAGGGTGGTTTTAGTGTTGCTCGTTTGAAGCAGCTTTTGCCTGATTATAAGAAATTGCTTGATCGTTTTGTGTTCTTGCGTCCTATGTCTTTTGCTGAGCAGAAGCAGTCTGTTGAAAGGCTTCGTGAGCTTGTTAACAATAAGATTGGCTTGATTGTTGTTGATACCATGACTATGTTGTATCGTTTGCAGCGCAGTTTTAAGGAGGATGATAATTTTAATCATGATTTGAGTTTGCAGATGGTGTGGCTGAATGAGATTGCTCGTAAGCATAATATTCCTGTTTTGTTGACTTCTCAGGTTTATTCTTCTATGGACACCAATAGGGTTAGGATTGTTGGCGGTGATATTTTGCTTTATACGAGCAAGTGTTTGCTGGAGCTTGAGTCTTTGCATGATGGCAGGAGAAAGCTGATTTTGCGCAAGCACAGAAGTATTGCTGGCGAAAAGGAAGCTACCTTCGAGATTGTTGAAAAGGGTATCCAGCAGGCGTAATATGATGAAAACAGATTTCAAAAAGATTTGGAAATTGTCAATTCCTTATCTCAAAAAAGGAGGACGAAAAGACTTTTTGCTGCATACCGAAGGCGTAGTCAAGGCCATGGAATTATTGCTTAAGACAGAAATTGGACGCCCTGAAATTCTCATTCCTGCTGCAATTCTTCATGATACTGGATGGTCAAAAGTGCCTAAAAATCTTCAAAAGTCAAATAACGAAAAGCAGAAAATTGAATCTCTGAAGTTGCATTTGAAATATAGCGTTCCTATAATTAATAAAATTTTAGCTAAAGTTAATTTTGATAAGAAGTCAATCAAAATCATCACAAACATAGTTCTAGCGCACAAATTCAAAAAGCCTAAAGAGCTATCAAAAAGACTACTCATAGACGCTGATACATTATCTGATGTCTTTAAAAGACAGTTTTATTCTGATTGCAAAGCTTATAATCGTACTCCATCAGAACTCTATAATTTTAGAAAAAATAACAAATTCTATACTGAGACAGCAAAAGCTATCTTTGATAAAGAATTAGAAAAAAGAAGAAAAGAATTTGCTTAGCAACTTTTACTCTTCCGTGAAATCTTCCACTGTGAATGTCGGTTCTTGTCCTTCTGCCAGTTGTCCTCTTAGTCTGAGGTATTCTTTGGCTAGTATGTAGAACAGTAATCCCAGTGATTTTTTTCCTTTGTTGTTGCACGGTACTACCAGGTCTATTTCGTTGCTTTGGTTGTTTGTGTCGCACAGTGCTATGACTGGTATTCCTATTTGTATTGCGTCTTTGATTGCGTTTCTGTCCGGCCAGCTGTCTGTTACAAATATGCATTTTACTTCTATGAATGTTTCTAGTTTTGGGTTTGTCAGTACGCCTGGCGGGTATCTTCCTGCAAATACTCTCATGCCTGTGTTTTTGCCGAAGGTTTTGACTGCTTTCCAGCCGTTTTCTCTTCTGCTGCAGACGAGTATGTCTTGTGGCGAGAATTGTGACAGCAGGTTTGCTGCCTGTCTTATTCTTTCATCGATTTTTTGCAGGTTTAGAACACTCAAACCATCCGGTCTTGTTTTGTAGATGAATGCGTTCATGTATCCTGTTCTGAATTTTGTTCCTATGTGTATTCCTGATTTCAAGTATTGGTCTTGCGGTACTAAAAATGCGCTTTCTGATGTCATATTTTCACTCCGATGTTTTTTATTGCCTCACATCGTGTTGTTCATCCCGAGCCGGGCTGAACTGTTGGCAATGTACTGGCGTCGAGAAGGGGTGTTTATAAGCTTTTTGCTTGGTACCTTTCAACATCCGTATACACTGGTCCTTCTGTTTCCAGTTTGCTTTCTATCAGTTTGAATTCTCGTACTGCAAAAAAAACCGGTTCTACTTTTAGTTTTTTGATTTTGTCTGCGAATTGTTGGTCTGAGCTTTTTACTCTTGCGAGTGTGATGTGTGGTTGGAAGTCTTTTTCTTTTTCAAACATTCCGTGGAGTGCTTCTTCTATTTTCTTTTGTAGTTCGCATATTGTTTCTTTTGGTTCGAGTCCTATCCATACTACTCTGATGAAATTCTCGTTTGGAAAGACTCCTGTTCCGTTCAGTTTTGCAGTAAACGGCTTGAATTGCACTGTTTTCAGTTTGTTCTTGATTTCTTCTGCTTTTGCTGGCGTGACTTCTCCTAAGAATTTTAATGTCAAATGGAAGCTTTTTGTTAGCGTGGAGCCTGTTAGTTGTTTTTGTATTGCAAGAATTTGCTCTTTTGCTTCTGATGCGTCAAATGCTATGAATAATCTCATAAATAAAAAAAATAATATAAGAAAGATAAAAACTTTATGGTTCGTCAGATTTTTCTTCAGTTTCTTCTGTGCTTTCTTCTTCGCCGAAGCTTTCAGAGTCTTCTGAACTTTTTTCTGCAGGTGTTTCTTCTGCCGGTGCTTCTGCTGGTGCTTCTTCGCCAAAGCTTTCGCTTTCTGCTGGTGCTTCAGCCGTACCTTCTGCTTTTGCTCCGGGTGTGCAGACTTCTGCGAATCCTACTTTTCGTAACACTTTTGTTACGCGGATGTGCGCTTGTTGTCCTTCTTTGACGCCTGGAATAAACAGCACGAAGCCGTTTTTCTTGGCTATTCCGTCGCCTTTCTCGCCGACGGCTTCTATTGTCACGTCCAATTCTTCGCCTACTTTTACTGGGGGCGTCATTCCCATGCCTCCGTCTCTTGGTCGGAAGCCTCCCCTTCTGTTTTCTCCGTACATACCTTATTCACCTACCTAAGTATAGTATGCAGAACTAGCCACATACAGGCTGTTTTCCTTCTGTTGCGTATTTAAACTTTGTGTCTTCTTACGGTAAATATCACTAGACCGCCTGCTGTTAGTATTGCGAATAGTAGTGTTGTTATGCTGAATTCAGGGACTAGTGATGGCGGTTGTGGTTCGTCTCCCAGCATTTCGTATGTTTTTCCTTCCCGCGCCCCGGAAATAAAATTATATGCGCCCATTAGTATGGATTCTCTGTCGACTCCTTCTGCCATGCCTGTTGGAAGTGTGCATAGCTGGTCATCATTATTTTCTCCATAGAATATTGCGTCTGCGTCTGTCAAATTTAGGAGATAGTTTCCTGATAGCAATGCCTGTCTTCCATAATAAAGAACTACTTCTCCATTATTACCGCGCCCTCCAATGCTTGCCATTCTGACTCCTACTATAAAGTCTGAATAACCGTCTGCGTTAAAATCGCCGTATGATAGCGCACCACCAACAGCATATGAATTAACAATAGGCAAATCTCCAGCATAATCGCCTGCGTTGATGCCTGTGAAAGTTGCATCTGCACTGGTTGCCGGGTATGCTCCATTCCATGGTAGTCCTGGTCCTCCATAGAAGAAATATATTCTTCCAGTGTTGCCGTTATAGCTAGGTGCGGACATGATAAAGTCATCATAGCCGTCATTGTCGAAGTCTCCTGCTGATGATATTGACGGTCCTAGATTAGAGCCGCCTTCTCCAGTAAAAGTGGCGTTGGTTCCTGATGGAAGTGTGTAATTTTGTTGGTTGAATGATACGCTCTGGCCGTATATGAGAGAAACAGTTCCATTGCCGTTCCCGCTGTTATCGCGCGCTCCGATTAAAATGTCTTCATACCCGTCGCTGTTTACGTCTCATGCCCTTCTCACGTAATAAGCTTTATCATTCGCTGCTGCTCCTAACCATGATTCGTTGTAAACACTGGTTATTGCGCTGTCGCCTGTAAATGGCGCGCTTTGTCCATAAATAAGATATGTTTGTCCAAAATTGCTCACCCATGCACTGACAAGTATGTCATCGTATCCGTCTCCGTTTACATCTGCCGCATCGCATTCCCATCCTAAAGCCAAGGCGTAATACTGTGTGCCTGTTATGCTTGCGTTTTTAACAGTGGCAATGTTTCCTGAGGGAATGGTTCCGTTTCTGCCATAGATTATGTAGAGTCTGCCGTCGGCTTGTCCAGAAGGATATGCTGTCGAGCCTATAAGTAAATCATCATAACCATCGCCGTTTATATCACCTGAACCTAGGCATACACCAAAATATGTACTGGCAGTTTCGCCGCTCAATGTTACATCTGCTTTTGATTGTATGGAGACATCTGTTACCTGGTCTTGGGGTCCATATAATATGTATACCGCTCCCTGAGCGCTGTTGTTAAGATAAGCGCTTACTATTGCATCTGCATATCCGTCGTCGTTTAAATCTGCCCAGTCTAGAATCCATCCAGAGACTGAGCCTGAATAAGTTCCGTTCCAGCTTATATCGGCTTGGTTGGTCATGTCGTAGCTTCCGCTGAAGGCTGCGCTTGCTGCAGGTATGAAAAGGGCTAGTATTGAGAAAAATATTGTGCTGTTCTTGTTTGTAATCATTATTCTGCCTCTTTAGGAGGAGAATGTGAATTATAGTTTTTAAATATGTTGAAAAAGAAAAAAATTAGGCATCTTTGATGCCGTCTTCTGTTACTACGAATATTGCTTCTGCTTCTGGCATGTTTGGCGCGTCTACCATTTTTGCCACTCTTGTTCCTTTTTTGCCTCGGCGTAAGTATAGGCGGTAAGTACTATTGTGAGCAACTATATGGCCCCCTATTGCTTCTGTTGAGTCTCCGAAGAACTGGTCTGGTTTTGCCATGACCTGATTGGTCACGTAGACTGCCACGTTGTGTTTGTCTGCTATTTTCATTAGTGCGTGCATGTGTTTGTTTATTCTTTGCTGTCTGTCTGCCAGCGTCCCTCTGCCAATAAACTCAGCCCTAAAATGTGCTGTCAGGCTGTCTATTACTATTAGTTTGACGTTGTTTCCTTGTTTGATGAGGTCTTCTATTTTTTCTGTTAATAGCATTTGGTGGTCTGAGTTGAATGCTCTTGCTACTTTGATGTTTTTGAGTGCTTCTTGGGGGTCTAGGCCTGAGGCTTT
>CAYUHB010000026.1:0-7850 GCA_964444355.1 uncultured Methanosarcinales archaeon | reverse complement strand
CAGATTAGCAACAAAAGCACCAATCGAAGTCATAGATGCAAAACAGGCAAAAACGCCAAGCATCAACATCATCAGCACAAAACACCACAGTTCCTTCACACAGTCACCTCTTTTTGCTCAAACGCCGAATATTCCCGCACTCCAGGCACGTCGAAACAATTATCGCCTTTTTATTGCGAATGCGGCAGTTTCTCCCAGGCACCAAAATCACATTACACTTCCTGCAAAAACGCCTGCGCCACTGCACAGGAATTTTCGTTCTCGACCTGGCAGCAAGCTTCCGCGCAGCAGTTATAAGCTTCCTTGCATCAGGATGCATAACGGCTTGCTCAAACAATGCCGCAACCTCTTTGGCAGACGCCTTGGGCTTCACATCGCTACTGCAGAGAATAAAACTATATAAACATTTGGTCAAAAATATAAGAATCGGATATTCGCCGCGCCTGAGCTTGCTCAGGTTGCTTTTCTCTCCCCACGCAAGGCAAGGGGAGATAAAAGTAAGTCGTAGACCGCGGCGCATAAGTTGGTGAGACAATATTATGGACTGGTTTAGAAAGCTATTTTTCAAAAAGAAGGGCCTGGAAGAGGTCAGAAACTGGCTGAAAGAGGAACAGAAGAAGGCAGAGAAGGAACAACAGCAAGCCATAAATGCGGGACAGCAGGCACTGCCAGAACTTCTAAGAAACGTAAAAGATGCAATCGCCAAACTTGAAAAAGCAGAACTAAGAAACCCGAACATACCGGAAAGAGCAAAACACTTCATGCAGGGCAACAGAGAACAATTCATCAGGCTTACAAACAAATTTATTGAAAACATTTTCATACCAAAAGACGGACCAGACATCAGCCAAATAGACCTGCTGTTCCACCAATACGCGCAAAACGTTGCAAGACCAGCAACCATACTGCTGGAATTCTTCGGAGAAGAAGTAAAAGAACTAAGAAGCGCAATGGCTTCGATTGAGAAAAGAATAGTTGACATCAAGAAGACGCAGGCGCAAAAAGACGCAATCAAAAAAACAGGGGATTTGATGCAGAAAATAGATGATATCAAGAAAGAGAAGGAAACAATAGAAAAACAGCAGGCAGAATTCCAAACACGATTGCAACAGCTGATAAACAAAAGAGACACGCTCAAAAAAGAAAAAGAAGAATTCAACAAAAGACCAGAATATGCGCAGGTGAAAGACGACATAATAAGCGCGGCAAAAGAAAGACAGGAAGCAGAACAAGACATCACAGGATTATTCCTGGCATTGTCAGACGCAATCAAAAAATACGCGCACAAAATAAAAAATGAAAAAATAGCAAAATACGCGGAAAACCCGCTTGAAGCGCTGATAAAAGATTATTCTCTTGGAATACTAAAACACAAAGAAGACATTGCAAAAGCAGTAACGAGCGGAGAACTCGAGCTAAAGCCGGAAAAAACACAGAAAGCGCTTGACGCGATAAAACAGCTGACAAAAGAAAGACTGGGAGCAATGATACACAGATACGCAAAAGCCAAAAAAAGAGAAGCAGACATACAAGGAAACGTAGCAGAAAGACCAATAATGAAAGAATACACACAGTACGCAGAAGACATAAAATCAACAAATACGGAAATAGAACAGCTTGAGAAAACAATAGCAAAACTAAAAATATCAACTGACGAAGAAATAAAAGAAGAACTCAAAAGAGAACTTGTAACATTCAAGATAATCTTGGTCTAACTTCTCAAATTCAGGCTCCGCAATGGCGTACGTCGTAAAGCATATAAAAAGATGAGTATCCATATGAAGATTTGAAGCTTTGGAAGGCTGCTCTAAACTATGGTGTCATCAAGGGCGAAGTAGACCAGAGATATATTATAAAAGTGGAGTAAATTCTCTTGTAAATCAGGACTCTCGGAAAAGGGCAAGGAAATCTCCTGGTGCAACAATCTTCGTTCTTCCGAGCTGTCTCATAACTAGCAAGTCTTCATCCAGTGATATGATAAAATCAGCTTCAATCTGGTTTGCCAAAGCTAGGAATTTATCATCTTTTGGATCGCGACACTGCTTTAACTGAAATTCTCTAAGTTGCTGAACCTCAAAAGAGGCCTCTTGAATGAGGTGCAGAAAATGAGCCTGCTTTTCCTTCTCCAAACAAAACTTCGGTCTTGCCAACACGTTCCGCACTTCAACAAGAATTTCAGGGGTGTAAAAGTTGAAGATGTTCTGCTGTATAATCTCTTCAAATACTGCTGCAGCACCTCCTGTTACTGAAAGAAGTGCGGCGACATAAGTACTCGTGTCCAGCACGGCCCTAACTGGCTTTCTTGACTTCTCCAACAATCTCCGCCTCGCTCAGCTTCCTCATAGAAGCTCTCAGATCACGAAACTCGCCGAGAAGTTTTTTCTTGTCAACGCGTCGTAAGACCAGCGTATCCTTATCTACCAGTACAACACTGAAAAGTGTTCCCTTTGGAGCAGGCATCTGATCACGAATAGACTTTGGAATAACAGCCTGTCCACGTTCTCCAATAGTCGTCAGTTCCAATTCCATGGTCGTAACACCTCCATAATTCATATTAGTATGATTATCATATTTATAAAACTTACGGTTCGACATCGTCAAAACACCTTTAATCAGTTCTTATCCAAGACAGCAATGCCAGGAAGAACTTTACCTTCCAAAAACTCCAAACTAGCGCCACCGCCAGTGCTGACGTGAGAAAACTTCTTTTCCAGCTTTGCTTTCTCGATAGCGGAAACACTGTCACCGCCGCCAACAACAGTAACACCTTTGCACCCAGACATGGCTTTGGCAACAGCCAAAGTTCCATTATCAAACGGCTTTTGCTCAAACAAGCCCATAGGACCATTCCAGAAAACAGTCTTGGCTTCTTTAATCATCTCAGAATAAATCGCCTGAGTCTCAGGACCAATATCAAAGCCGGCAAAAGCTTTAGGCATCTTAGCAGCAGGAACAACCTTCTTGTTTGAAAGAACAACATCTGTAGGCAGGACAATCTTCTTTTTTCCATTTTTCAACAAAGATTTTGCCAAAGAGATTTTATCTGCCTCAAACTTAGACTTTCCAACCTCGTAATTCAACGCTTTATAGAAAGTAAACATCATAGCGCCGCCAATCAGGACTGCATCAACCTTTTTCAGCAGGCTCTCAATCACGCCAATCTTGTCACTGACCTTTGCACCACCCATAATAGCGATAAAAGGGTGCTTGGGTGATTTTAACAAACTGGAAAGCATTTTTACCTCTTTTTCCAGCAGGAAACCTGCACAGGATGGAAGAAATTTAGCAATAGCGTGAACGCTCGCGTGAGCGCGATGAGAAACAGCAAAAGCATCATTCACGTAGACATCTGCCAGAACTGCAAGCTTTTGGGCAAAGCCAGAATCATCAGCCTCCTCCTCAGGATAAAAACGCAAATTCTCCAAAAGCAAAACATCGCTCTCGTGCAAGCCGCACACAGAAAACTCAACATCAGAACCAATGCAGTCAGGCTCATAATGAACAGGATACTTCAAAAGCTTTGACAAACGCTCAGCAACAGGAGCAAGACGCAAATCATCAGCCACTTTGCCGTCAGGCCTGCCCAAATGAGAGATAAGAACAATTCTGGCTTTCTTCTTCCTCAAATATTCAATCGTGGGCAAAACTGCTTTTATACGCTTGTCATCACTTATTTTGCCGTCCTTTAAAGGGACGTTAAAGTCAACACGCACAAGAACAGTCTTTCCAGCAACATCAGCCTCTTTAAGCAAACGCATAACAGGAGGAGAACAGAACTGATTTAAATTACTTTTCCTCAACCTTGTCAACAGACTGCTTCAAAACAGCAAGCAGTTCAGCATCTGTGGCCTCTTTTGTCACAATAATCACTGCTTCAACATCCCAGGTGCGAACACGCTCAAGCAGGAATAATGCAAACTTGGAAACGACCTTTGGAGGATTGCGAACAGTCAAGGTTGCAAATGAGTCAAACACCAAAAACTTCTTCCCCTCAAAAGACTGCAAAGCCTGATTAACAGCAATACTCAAAGCAGTCAGATTGGAAGGAGGAACATAGATAACGTTCTCCTCCTCAGACTCAGCAAGAGTATCAATAAAGATAATACTGGAACTTTTCAATTTATCAGCCACAGCAGAATAAGGCTTGGCAACAAGAACACACACGCCAGACATTTTACTGAACTTCTTCACACTGCTAACAAACAAGTCCTGAACTTTCTCGCTTTTGGTAACAATGAGCTTAATCATGCTTCCCTCTCAATGAAACCGTGGCTATCAGCTTATCTTTCTCATAAGCTGCAAAGGCAAACAACAAGTATGAAAAAGTGTAAACTAGGTCAAGCGGATGACCGGTATAAAAAGTGCCGGCATAGCTCATATGCGCAAAAATGAAATCAAAAAAGACCCTTGCCAAAATAGCACATGCAAATAAAATCCAACTGATAAAAAGGTAATTATGCGCCAAGACAAGAGGAATTATGATGAGATAAATCATGCCGAGAATAATGATATCATAAAAAACGTAAAGGTTCTGAATGAAAATCACGAAGCTCAAGTTTCCTGAAGCAATGTCACCTCTGAGATTAAAATAAAGAACTGCGCAGGCAATCAAGAGCGAAGCAAACATCACTACGCGATTACGGGCTGGGGACTCAAAGAAAAGCAAGGACATAAAATACCAAAGCCCGTACATCAGGGAAAAATAAGCAAGATTCCAGAGAAGGTCGCAAGGAGAGCCGATAGGAACGTGAATCTCCAAAATGACCTCAAAAGCAGACCAAGCAATATCGCCCAAAAAGAACAAAGTTATTGCAAGCGCAATAAAAAACCAGCCTTTCTTCTCAATCGAAAATTCTTTAGACAACTTAAAATAAGGAATCCAGCAGGCAACCATCGCCAAAAACGAAATAATACAGATAAACAAATTGCCAAGAACAAGCAATCGGGGACTGCCTCTCAATGCAATATAAGTCATAGTCTGCAAAGCCAAGAACAACAAGGCAAAGACCACAAGCAAAAAGGACTTACGCATACCTGCTCACCTTCACCGACAAATGATTTTCGTGCATGACAAGTTTCAACTTTGCATCAGCAGAAAATATGAACAAGACGTAAGCAAGAGCATACAGGATATCAACAGGATGGCCCGAGTAATACACTCCAAACGCAGTCATTCCGGCAAACAAGAAATCAAAGACTATCCAAACAGCAATGCCTAGACTGAAGATAAACCAGGTTACAAAAAGACGATTACGCGCACTCCATAACGGGATAATCAAAACCAAAACCATGCCCAGCAGGATAAAGTCCAGGAAAATGTAAAGGTGCTGGGCAAAACTACCGAGAGTAAGCCCGGCAGCAATATCCCTTGGAATGCTGAGATAAGCAAAAAATCCGCCAACGAGCACAGAAAGCATTATAATAACATAATTGTACGATTCTGAACTGAAAAACATCATAGACAAAAAGATATACAGGCCATAAATCAAGGCAAAATAACCAAGAGTCCAGAACAAATCAGCAAGAGAGCCGATAGGAGTCTCAATACCCTTAAATTCAAAATAAGCCCACAAAATCTCTCCAATGGTGAACAAGAAGAAAGCAAGAGCCACATAGAACCAGCCCTTCTTCTCATCACGGAAAGACCTGCCAATCATCTTATAGGCAAACCAGCAGCCAAGAGCAGCGCACAAAGCAAGAATTATGTTAAAAACATTCACAACAGTCCCCAAATAAGAAGCACCCTGCTGAGTCACAATAAGCATAAGCAGTATAGGAAACGACAATAGTGCAATAGCAACAAGCCCTAAAGTACTGCGCATAATACGACTTTCTGCCTTTACTAATTAAATAGGTTTGTCACCATTTAAGAGTAGACTTATGTGATTTTGTTCTTAGGCACACCGGCAAAGAAAGCATTAATGTTGTCAATCGTAGTATCAAGAATCCTGACTAACGCTTCAGAACTGTTAAACGCATTATGAGGAGTAATGATAACATTCGGCTGAAGCAAAAGCATATGGGTATGAAGCACAACCTTCATATCACGTTCTTTTTTAAAGGTTTCATACAGCAATTCTTTTTCCTCTTTAATCGCGCACTCCTCCTCCAAAACATCCAAGCCGCAGGCAGAGAAAATACCTTCTTTCAAACCAAGCAAAATAGCCTCTGTCTCAATAAGACCGCCCCTCGCAGTATTGATAAGAACACATCCCTTCTTGATTTTCCTAACATTATCCTTGTTTATGATATGATGGGTCTCAGGGTTCTCAGGCAAATGCAAGCTTATGATGTCAGACTCTGCAAGCAACTGGTCAAACAGCACATAAGTAAAACCGCATTCCTTTGCAAGACCCTCATTAGGGAACTTGTCAAAAGCAATAACGCGCATCCCAAAAGCCTCTGCAAAATGAGCCATATTCCTGCCAATCTTGCCAGTGCCTACAATGCCGATAGTCTTTCCTTTCAAGTCAAAACCACGCAAGCCGTCCAATGAGAAATCACCCTTCCTGGTACGCTCAACACTGGGAACAAGCTTTCTCGCAATCGCCAAAAGCAAAGCCATACCATGCTCGGCAACAGTATTATCGCCATAAGCAGGAACATTACACGCAACAACATTCTTTTTCCTGCAGGCATCAAGGTCGATATGGTCAAAGCCGGTTGACATCGTCACAACAAGCCTGACTTTTGGCAGTTTCGACAAAATTGCATTGTCAATCGGAGAATAAATGAAAACAGCAAGAACATCAGAATCGTTATACTTATCAACAATATCAGGAGTAAGTCTCTTGTCAACAAAAACAAGCTCGTAGCCTTTCAAGTGCTCCTTGATGTAGTTGCGCTCCCAATCCTTCAATTCAAAAAAAACAATCTTCGCCATCTTTTTTAAGAAAAAATAAGCTGAGAAGTATTTAAACGCTACGATTTAAACACAGGATAAATTTTAGCTTTAACTTCCAGATTCCATCTTTTACCATCAGGAACCTCACGCAAATCAATACGAGTGTATGAAAGCTGGTTAGCAAAAACCACCTCACCAAAATAAGTCTGATGATGATTACCTCCTGAATCGATAACAAAACCAGCCTTTCCCAAAGCATCAGCAACCGGTTGCAAACCAGGCCTGAACAACTGGATGGAATTATAAACACACTCCAAATCAGCCGGATGGTCGCAACTAAAAGTTCCTCCTGTCGTGATTGGCATCTTTGAAAAATAATCAATCTCAAACTTGGCAGGATTATCACAGGGATTGGACGAGTCAGCGGCTTCTACGACAAGAGTGTATCCCTGCTTTTCCTTCCAATCAAAATATGCCCTCAACCTTTCAGGCTGCTGAGGCTTAAAAGAAAGATTCCTATTAAAAAAATCAACAACAGTTCCGAAAGAGCATTTTGCAAGCTGGTTATCAATAATATTCTTCAAAATCTTCTCTACATTCCGGTCAGATATTTTTATTGCAGGCATCCAAACCAGTATTTTAAAGCCATTATAAAAAGATTATTGTGATAAATTTAAATAATCCGCAATAAACAACAAACGAAAAGAGGTGCATTATGGTACGCGTTGCTATAAAGGCAGCGCCGAGCAGAGCTCGGCTGGTCATTAATTACAAGAGGTGCATAAGATGATTAGAGTTGCAATTAATGGCTTTGGTCGCATAGGAAGACAAGTTCTCCAAGCAGGCATAAACGACCCTGCAATAGAATGGGTGGCGATAAACGACTTAACAGACACAAAAACACTAGCACACTTATTGAAATACGATTCAGTACACGGAAAATCACCCTATCCAGTAGAATACGACGACAAGAATCTCATAGTAAACAAAAAAGTCATCAAAGTAT
>CAYUHB010000025.1:0-8007 GCA_964444355.1 uncultured Methanosarcinales archaeon | reverse complement strand
TTCGCCAGAAATTTTATAAAATTTATATTTCTTGCTCGTAGGCTTGTTCTTGTGCTTCTTCTTTCTACGCCTTTCTTTTTTCTTCTCTTGTACTGGTGCTGTTGTTTCTTCTGCCATGTTCCTCCTATTTCTTCTGCTCAGGAAGCTGTTGCTCTTGCTCGTGCTTCCAGGACTCCTTTGCATCCTGCTTATACTTGTTATTGGAATTTGTTGTCTTGTGATGAATTCCGAGGTCTTCTTGACTGGTTTGATCACGCTAAGGTTCATACTACTGAGCTTGGCATTCAGAAGATTGTTCTTCCTGCTGGTAGTGCCAAGCGTTGTCTTGAGCTTGTTGGTTTGCCTCATCTCTTTGTGAATAATGAGTTTGTTGTTGTTGAGCGGGATTTTGCTGTTGTGCTTTCTGCCATGTTCCATTTGATTGATGAGAAGCCCAGTTTGTTGAAGCGTTTTATTTCTGATGGCGTTTCCGTTCTTGATGTTATTAACCAGTTTTCTCCTTTTATCGTTCGTGATAAGGCTGGAACTTTTATTGGCACCCGTATGGGTCGTCCTGAAAAGGCTAAGCAGAGAGAGCTGACTGGTTCTCCGCATGTTTTGTTTCCTGTTGGAGAGGAAGGCGGTCGTTTGCGCAGTTTCCAGAGTGCTCTTTCTGCCGGCAGGGTTACTGCTGATTTTCCGTTCTTTTACTGCCAGAAATGCAATGCTGAGACTGTTTTGGGTGTTTGTGAGGTTTGTGGTTCTCAGACCGTGCAGAAGTGGAAGTGTGAGAGGTGTGGTTTGCAGGATTCAAATAAATGTGTTGCTCATGGTCCTAATGATGCGGCTTCTGAGCGGTCTGTTCCTATTAAGCATTATTTTGATTCTGTTCTTGCCCGGCTTGGAATTCAGCAGTATCCTGAGTTGATTAAGGGTGTTAGGGGCACAAGCAACAAGGAGCACATTCCTGAGAACTTGGGCAAGGGTATTTTGCGTGCTCGTTATGATGTTCACGTGTACAAGGATGGCACTACTCGTTATGATATGACCCAGCTGCCTCTTACTCATTTCAAGCCTTGTGAAATTGGTTCTTCTGTTGAGCGTTTGAAAGAGTTGGGTTATGTTAAGGATGTTTACGGTTTTGATCTTGTTAATGATGCTCAGATTTTGGAGTTAAAGCCTCAGGATGTCGTGTTGCCGAGCTGCAGTGAGAGTCCTGATGATGGTGCTGATAAGGTTCTTGCTAACGTTTCTCATTTTGTTGATGATGCTTTGGAGTTTTTGTATGATTTGCCTCGTTTGTATAATGTTGCTTCTGCTCAGGATTTGATTGGCCAGCTTGTTGTTGTTCTTGCTCCTCACACCAGCGCCGGAATTGTTGGCAGGATTATCGGTTTTTCCAGGACTCAGGGCTTGTTTGCTCATCCTTTGTTGCATGCTGCTACAAGGAGAGATTGCTTTTCCTATGATACTTTTATTCCAATTTTTGATGGAAATAGTTGGCGTAATGTCAAAATAGGGGAGCTTGTTGAATCGCTTCATCCAAAAAGAGTGGTTGACAGTTTTGGCACAAAGGAAATAAGGGTTAAAAATTATAAAACCCTTGGTTTGGATAAAAAAGGAGGGGTTGGAGTGGTTAAAGTTAACAACTTCACAAAGCATGCCAAAAGCCGGCTGGTAAAAATTGTGACGCGTTCTGGCCGTTCGATTTCCACAACTTTTAATCATAAGTTTCTTGTCAGGGATGATGAAGTGGTGATAAAGGAAGCAGGTGATTTAAAGGCAGGGACTATTCTGGTGCTTCCCAAGAAAATAGCGTTTCCTCAGAAGAAAACCGCAGTTATTAATTTGCTCGAGGTGTTCCAAGGGCGGAGTGATGTTGTTATCCGGAACGTGAGCACTGTATTAAGGAAGAAGATCAAGAATGATTTGGCAGGAATAAGCAAAAAAACAGCGCTCGGTTATGATGTTTTGGACAATTTTTATCGCAGGGATAGTTTTCCTCTCAATATCTTTGAGAAAATATGTTCTGCATATAAGATTAAGCCAGGGCTTTTTCTCAAAAGTGCAAAATTGGCTTCCAAAAGAGACACCGTACTGTTGCCCTGCTGTATTAATTTTGATGAGGAATTGATGGAATACCTTGGCTTGTACGTGGCCGAAGGTTACTCTAGATATGTTAAGGGCAAGAAGGGGCTTGCGCAGGTTTACGTTGCTGGCTTTGATAAGGAAGTGAGGCGCAGGCTTCTTAGGTTTGGCGAAAAACTTGGTTTAAAGAATTCCGAAAATAAGCAGGATAGAGTGACTTTTTCCAGCAGGCTTTGGTATGAGCTTGTTTCTAATTTCTTCAAATGCGGCTCGACGGCTTATGAGAAAAGGGTTCCATCGATGTTATTTGAGGCAAACAAAAAACTTGTTTCGGCATTCTTGCGGGGGTATTTTGAAGGCGATGGTTCAGTGAGTTTATCTGATATCAGAGTGGCGTGCGATTCTGTAAGCCTCGGCTTGCTTCAGGACATTCATCTTTTGTTGTTGCGATACGGTATTTTTTCAAGATTTTATAGGTATACCAAAGAACCTGGGCCCCCTTTGCGCTCTTTTTATACAAGAAAGGGCAGAAAAATACCCGAGTTTACAATAACAAAATTGGTTATTCCATCAAACTATGTTAGTTGCTTTAATGAAGAAGTGGGTTTTATCACCGAAAGGAAAAAGAAGATTCTTTTGTACTTGGCCAAGAAGATGCCTCGGCGTAAAATCGTCCAAGATGATAAATTTATTTTAGACGAGATAAAGAATATCTCGCATTCAGGCAATCAAGTGACCTATTGTCTGAATGTTGATAATCACGTTGTTCTTGCCAATGGGATTTTGACGAGGCAGTGTGATGGTGATGAGGCTTGTGTTATTTTGTTGATGGACGTTTTTTTGAATTTCAGCAAGAAGTATCTGCCTCCTTCAAGGGGTTCGACTATGGATACTCCTTTGGTTTTGACCAGCGTTCTTACTCCCAGCGAGGTTGATGACATGGTTTTCGATATGGACGTGGCATCGCAGTATCCTGTCGAGCTTTACGAAGCTAGCCTGCAGTTTAAGGCTCCTTGGGAGGTTAAGGTTCCTCAGGTTAAGTCTCGTTTGAACAAGCCTGAGCAGTATGAGGGGATGATGTTTACTCATGATATTTCTAATCTTAATCAGACTGTGAGGTGCAGTGCTTACAAGACTTTGCCTTCTATGGAGGATAAGTTGAAGGGTCAGATGGACATTGCAGAGAAGCTCAGGAGTGTTGATGCTTCGGATGTTGCTCGTCTTGTTATTGAGAAGCATTTCTTGAAGGACATCAAGGGAAATCTGAGAAAGTTTTCCATGCAGGAATTCCGTTGTGTTGCTTGTAATGAGAAGTTCCGTCGTCCTCCTCTTGTTGGCAAGTGTACTAAGTGTAATGGCAAGATCATTTTTACAGTTAGCGAGGGTTCTATTTCCAAGTATTTGGAGCCTACTATTTCTTTGGCGAAAAAGTATAATGTTTCTCCTTATCTTCAGCAGACGATTGAGTTGCTTAAGGTTCGTTTGGAGAGCGTGTTTGGAAAGGAGCCTGATAAGCAGGTTAACTTGGGGGCGTGGTTCGGATGATGCGTCCAGGCGTTGGTGTGGGAGTAATAATAAAGAAAGACAACAAGATTTTGTTGCAGAAGCGTATTGGTGCTCATGGTCCTGGTAGTTGGTCTCCTCCTGGAGGTCATATGGAGTTTGGCGAGTCTCCTGAAGAGACTGCTGTGCGCGAGACTTTGGAGGAGGTTGGTGTTTCTGTCAGGAATCCGAAGGTTGTTGGTGTTACTAATGATGTTCATCTTGCAGAAGAGAAGCATTACATTACTATTTTTGTTGAGGCAGAATATGCCGGTGGTGAAGCTAGGATTTGTGAGCCTGACAGGACTTCTGATGTCGGCTGGTTTTCCCCTGATAATCTTCCCGCGCCTTTGTTCCTGCCGATAAAGAATTTTGTTGAGAATAAAAGATTGTTATGAGGCTGATGTTTGCATCTTATTTGAATTCTTTAAGTTGATTCCACATTACCAAGAAGTAATTTCTAAACATATTTGATAACGTTATGCTATCAGTAAACATTGAAATGTATTCTTCTCCATTTGAGACTTCAGGTGAACCCACAGTAATCCTGACAGATTTTTTATCATATATGGTGAATCGCGGCATTGCTTCCCCGAATTTCTTTTTGTCGTAAATTCTTATTTGGCATCCAGTTTCTTTCCATTTTTTCATATTTTTCAAGTTTTCTTTTGTTAACGGGGCGATGAATTTTACCTCAACTCCACGTTTTATAGCTTCATTGATTGTTTGCATGTTTTTAGGCAGGTATTTGCTTAGGCCGTGTATTGACAGTAGTTCATAGTTCGTTTTTCCCGTCTGGTGGGCCAATTGCTGCTGTATATGCTTTCTGCCTTTGATAACAGTAAAAAAATCTCTGAATTCTTTTTGAGGCGAGGCTAAACGGTTTTTGAAGATTTGCAAACTTTTTGAGAGTTCATCAAACTCTTCACGTTTCCTTTCTACAATAGAAGAAAAGGCATCAATATTTGGTATTTTATATCTTCGGGGCGTGATGGGAATCTCTGCAATGATATTTTTTTCTTGCAGTTTATTGAGGACTTCGTAAGCTTTGTTTTTCGGAACCTTGCTGTGTCTAACCAGTTCCCTTACTGATGCTTCTCCCAAAGTTAATAATGAATTAATCAATCTGGATTCGTATTTGGTGAATCCAAATTCTGATAATAATGTTAGTTCATCCATTTGAGAACGTATAGTTATCGTCTTTTAAAAATTTTCCTTTTTGTACCCCCTATGAGTCCCCAGTATTTTAAAATCAATCGCCACTTGCGCCTATTATGGCGCAACCACTACGCGTACGACAAGAACATTCACCCTCGCAGCTTGACTTACTTGAACTTTCACTTTTGAGGGCACAGGCACGAGACTATTTAGCAGAACAACTTAGGTTGCTGCACGACGAGGTGCCAACACATCTTTTTAAAACCGATAATGAATATAAGGTTATAATTAAAAATAGAAGTGGATCCGAAATAAAAGGAGAATATTTCCACGGATCGATTTTAGTTTTTCTTATTCCGGGTTTACTTACTCGAATTCAGTATCATGATCTTGATATTCGCTGCGGTGATGAGGCGTATATAAAGCCTCACGCCGACTTTTGGGAGATGGCGCCACTCGAGCAAATCGGATGGGTTTATCAGGTGCGCAGTCAGACGCACATTCTTTTTCCTTATGCAGATGAAGATGATGGGTGGTTAGTCGAAAAAGCAGAAACCGTGTTTGATAAGTACCGGGCATTTGATGCCGTGGCAAAGAAAACTCCCGCACAAGCCAAAAGCGCTAGTTTAGTGCAAAGAGTGAAAAGAATGATATGGCTGCAGTCAGAATAAGCGTTTGATTTAGTTTATTTTGTTTAAGTTTTCATTGATTATTGTGGGGCGTGTTGCCAGTATTTCTTCTTTGTATGCTATTTCTGGTATGTCTTTTAGCAAGAATATTTTTTTGTGAAGATAGAACGCCAGTCCCATTTCAATTAAGGTATTGGCGCCTATGTAATTTGGTATGTTGTTTTTTGTGTGGTTTAATACGAGTATGGCATCGCTCCATTCTACTTTGTCAAAGTGGTTTTTCATTGCCTCTGACATTCTTCTCCATACCCAGCTGTTGTTGTTTGTTTCTGTTTTTCTTTTTTGATAGTATTCTTTGACAGGAATCATTTTTCCGGTTTCATCCTTGACCTCAACAGGCGGTAGTTTTACTTCGTGTCCTTTTTCTTCTAGTTTTTTCTTGATTTCCTGCATTTGGTCGTAGAATGCGATGCTTCCGCAGATGGTGAGTTTCATTCGTGTATGAGTATTGCTTGTGCGTGCGGTATTCCTTTTATTGTTATGATGTTTTCTTTTTCTATTACTCCTTCCTGTAATCCGAGGTTTATTGCTTCCTGCCCGACTAAGTTGACGCCGTCTGCGTTTCTCATCAGGTCTCCTATTTCTTCTGTTTCAAGTTCTTCTCCTTTGTAGAATTCTCCCCGCAGGTCTAGTTGTTTTCCGTTTTCTTCGAACAGTTTGCCTAGTAAGTCTTTGTCGCATACTGCGATTATTGTTCTGCTTTCTTTTTTGTGTATTTTTGCGAGCATTGTCATATTTTACTTTTTACTGGGTGTTTGCTTCCGCAGGCTGAGCACTTCAAAAAGCTGAAGTCTCCTTCTTTTTTGATTTCAGTGTCTGGTTTTCCGCAGTCAGGGCACAATACAAACTCGTGTGCGTATTGTTTTATTTTGTCGTTTATCCTGCCTGCCGGCATTTTTGCTCCTAATACCAGTAGTCCTGATCTTGATATTTCGCCTGGAGTTGCAAGTTCCTTTAGCACGTATTTCAGTAAATGGTCTGTTTGCCTGCGCAGCACGCTTGCTATCTGTAAGAAGTTTGTTATGATGGTCTTGTTGCCTTCAAGGTGTCCTTTTGCTTTTGGTATTTCAAAGCGTTCTTTTTCAAAAACGCTTTGAGGCAGTCGTTCGCGTGCCCTTTTAAGCAGTAGCTCGTATTCCATAAGACGATAAAGTTCTATGAGGGTATTTAAACATTTTGCAAATTTAGAATAGGGCGGGTGTTACGAATACTTCCAGCAGTGCTGCGATGAATAGCACAAGAACTGACAGCAAAAGCAGGTCTGAAACGTCCAGCAGTATTTTTTCGAATTTTCCTGTTCCGAAATCGTGTTTTACGATTGACACTGATAGGATGCCTCCGGCTAGTCCTGCAATGATGTATGCAAATATTTCAGGAACGCCGTGTATTGCGTATCGCAGTATGCTTAATGAGCCGACGTAAAAGTATGCTGCAACTTTGCTGAGTCCTGCCACTCCTGCGAATTGAGCCATGTGCGTGCGTATGAAATTGCCTGCTGCTGCTCCGATTACGCTGGCGTTCCATGTGAGAATGAATATTGCGCCTGCGCCGTACAAAAAGCTGAATAGTATGCAGAAGATTAGTACTTTGACGTTGTTTAGGAATATCTTGCTTAGTAGTGCTGTTTGTGTTATTTGGCCTGTTACGTGCTGGTTTAGGTTTGTTATGGTTTGTGATTGCACTCTGAATAGTCCGGATGCAACGTCTGAGGGCAGAGCGCTGTACCAGAAGGAGAACGCGATTGCCATGCCTGCGAACAGCATTAGATAGAAAAACAGGGCGGGAGCGTGCTCTCGTAGCATTGATTGTCCTTCTGTGTTCAAATCTCTGCTTTCTTCAAATCGCAGTGTGTGGAACATTAATGGCACTGCTGCCATTGCTGACAGGAATACCATGACCATGCTGCTTTGTTCTTCAAATATCCACATTGATAGAAATATGGATAAAGTTGCGTAAGCAAAGCCGAGTAGTAGTACTGCTAATGGCTGTCGCTCTGCGCGCGGCGGTGATAATAGTGATTCTAGCACCATCTTTTTCAATCACAAGCGGGCGGATGTCTTTATATACTTTTGGTTGGCTTTATTCCAGAATTCTTAGCTTTCCAGGTCTTGTTTCAAATATTTCTCCTGTTGATAGCAGGTGTATTATTTTGTCTTCTCCTATTTGGCTGGCGACTTTTTGATAGTCTGCTCCTTCTCCTTTGTCTAATGTGCGTATTATGCTTATCGGGTCTTGTCTCGGGTGCGTTTTTTCTCTTATTTCGAGCCATTTTGGGTCTATTTTTTTGACTATTTCTCCCAGGATGTAGCATTGGTCGTTGTGCATTCTTGGTCTTCCTATTACGAGTACAGTGTCGCCAATGTTGGAATTGAAAGAGTTTTCAAAGGTTCTTACCAGTATGCTTCCTGTGCTGTCATCTACTACCAGTTCGTTTGTTGATACAACAACGCCGTACATTCGTGCCCTGGTTATCGTGCTTCCGTCTTTTAGAAGGATTTCGCTTGGCGAGTTTTCTCGGAGTAGAAGGCTTCCGCTGAGCAGTTCTGATATC
>CAYUHB010000024.1:0-8026 GCA_964444355.1 uncultured Methanosarcinales archaeon | reverse complement strand
TTTTCAAAAAATATTCCAACAAAGTTTTTTAGGTGCAAGAGTTACAACATCAACACCGACAGAACAGGTGGTTGTTGATTTAGGTTCTACCCTATACGCGTTGACTTCTGCGCCTTTCTTATGTTTTACTGATCGTGCCATAGGTAAACATACTTTTGGAGAAGTGCTTAGATTCTGGGATATCGAAGAAAGAAATTTTCAGAGGAGGGGAAAAGTTTTAGACAAAAGAACATTAGACGAAATAACATTAGGTGTAGGTGCTCAAGTTGCATCCCAGTTTCTTTATATTTTAGATTCTCCAAGAGTTCTTTGTGAGTTCACACAATTAGCAAGAGCATATGGTTGGGCAGTAAAATTAGCTGATAATCTCTGTGATTTTAGAGATGATATTCAAAGAGGATTTGTCAATGTTCCTAAAGAAGATATTCATCAGGTTAGCGGTATTTCTACAGAAGACGACAGAGTTACGCAAATAGATCCAAAAAGACTTGCTCTAAGTATTGAGTACATGAAGAATGAATATCAGAGAATAGAACAGGCATTTACCTATGCAGATGGCCTTCTTTTAAGAGCTAGAGCAAGGCGCCCTATCTGGGACAGGAAAGTAGATGAAAGATTACGCCTGCTTGGACAATTTTGTAATAGTTGGCTTGATCAGGCAAGAGAATTTATGGCTGTTGAGACTCCAAGGAGCTATGATGTTACCTCACATTCTACCGTAACGGTTAATGGTCGGTCAACGCTTAAGCACCAAGCATACCAGCAGTGAGCCCTTTTCTCTGGACAATCTGCTGAATAATCCTATTCTGCAGTTCAGCAGGCAATCTTTCAAAACACTGGTCCATAAGCGAAGAATTGCCTCGACCGCCAGTAGCAGAACGCAAATCACTGCTCCAGCCAAGCATCTCAGCAACAGGCAATTTGGCTTTCACAAAAGAAAGAGCGCCCTCCTGAGTAAGCTCCAAAACCTGACCGCGCTTGTTCATAACAAGCTTGGTAATATCGCCAGTAAACTCAATAGGAGCTTCAATCAAATGAGTCTGAATAGGCTCAAACATGACAGGGTTCGCACTCATCACACAAAGCTTGATACCCTCACGAACTGCAGGATAAATCTGGGCAGGACCACGGTGAATAGCATCCTCGTGAAGCTTTGCATCAACCAAAGTAACCTTAATGCCAACACAAGGCTCACGCGCAAGAGGACCGCCGTCCATAACCTGCTCAAAACCCTCAATAATCAATTCAATACATTCAGGAAGCTGAACAATACCCCTTGTGTCCTCCATGAAAATATTGCCGTGATAAATATCCTTAACAGACAAAGCAGTATCATTTTTCCAGCCAGCTCCAACAAGCTTGTCACGCAAAACCAAATCCTTCTTCTTAATCCTGCCCTCAGAAATCTCACCGCTAACAATCAATTCGCGGACTTGGGGCTCCAAAGGCTCAACAATAAAGAACAACTTGTTATGCTTGTTCGGAGTCTTGCCCTCGCATTCAGGAGACTTCTTGGCAATAGTCTCACGATAAGTAACAATCGGAGGAGAAGTCTTAATCCTCACGCCCTTCTCAGTAACAATTCTGTTCTCAATAATCTCAAGATGAAGCTCGCCCATACCGTGCATCAAGTTTTCGCCAGTCTCCAAATTAATCTCCATCTTGATACTCGGATCTTCTTTAGCGACCTTTTTTAGAACTTCGACCAGTTTTGACAAGTCCTGGGGCTTTTCAGGCTGAATGGCTTTAGTAATAACAGGCTCAAAAATGTGCTTCAATTCCTCAAACGGCTGGTCGGGCTCCAAAGTAATAGTCTCTCCAGCAGTGCCGGAAATACCTGCAATAGCAAGAATGTTTCCAGCAGGAACTGATTCCATAATCTCGGTCTTGATTCCCTGATACATGAAAACAGTAGAAACCTTCTGGAACTGCTTCGCATTATTCAAATAAACAGGCAAACCATCGTGGATGGTGCCGCTGTACAATCTGCCTGCAGAGACTTCCCTGCCAGACTTAGGCTCAATCAAAATTCTTGTAATACAGAAAGCAACCTTGCCATTCGGGTCGCAAGTAATCAAAGACCTGCCCAAAGGAGATTCAAGATCGCCCTTCCAAATCTTAGGAATACGATAAGCCTGAGACTCTTTCGGGTTAGGCAGATGCTTAATGACCATATCAAGAATAACCTCGTGAAGCGGGCATTTCTCCCGAATAAACTTCTCTTGCTCCTCATCAGTCAATTCATAAATTTTCAAAATATCCTTAAAATTAACATTCTTCTTCTGCATATAAGGAAGAGACAAAGCCCAATTATCACGAGCGCTGCCAAAAGCAACACTGCCATCCTGAATGTTAACCTTCCACTTCTGCTTCCAATCAGTCTCAGCAATCTGCTCAATCAACTTGTTAAACTCAGTGATAATCTCAACAAAACGCTTCTGCATCTGCTCAGGGGTATACTGCATTTCTTTTATCAAACGGTCAACCTTGTTAATGAACAAAACAGGCTTGACACGCTCTCTTAATGCCTGCTTAAGCACGGTTTCTGTCTGAGGCATAATACCCTCAGAAGCACAAACAAGAACAACAGTGCCATCAACTGCGCGCATAGCCCTTGTAACGTTGCCGCCAAAATCAATGTGGCCAGGAGTATCAATAAGATTAATCAAGAACTCCCTGCCATGAGACTCGTGAACCATTGAAACGTTTGCAGAATCAACAGTCAACAATCTTGTTTGCTCATCAAGGTGCTGCCAGGTCGCCATACCTTTTTCCAATTCACCAGCAGCAGCTTCAGACATAAAACCAGCAGCGGCAAGCAAGTTATCAGTAAAAGCAGTCTTACCATGATGAATATGGGCAGAGGTGGCAATATTCCTAATCTGCTCCTGAAGCTTTGACATGCGCTTCATGCGCTCAACACGGGATTCTTCAACTGCCATTTTACAAATCGTATGGTGCGTACAAGACGTGCACATCATGCACCGACGGATACGCGTACAACTCGGATTTCTTGAACCAGAGTTCAATCTCTTTTTTCGCTTCTTCCGAAGTTCCAGAAGCGTGAATCAGGTTTGCAGCTCCTTTCTTTTTAGTAGATGCATAACCCAGGCTCAAATGTGCATAGTCGCCCCTGATAGTGCCAGGAGGCGAGTCTTTAGGTCCTGTAGTGCCAACCAGTTTTCTAACAATTTCAACTGCGTGCAAGCCCTCAAGAACCATTGCAACAACCGGACCCTGCTGAATGAATTTTCTTGTAGCATCAATAATCATCCTGCCTATTTCCTCAACACTTTCAGTATATTTGATTCCATAAGCATCCCAATCCTTCTTTGTTTTGCCGCCGACAATAGGAATAAGCGCATCAGGATAGTGCTTTTTCGCAAGCTCAGGATCAACCTGAACAAGCTTCATGCCAACAATCTTCAAGCCAACACGCTCAAAGCGGGAAATAATCTCGCCAATCAAGCCGCGCTGAACGCAGTCAGGCTTCAACAAGACAAGAGTTTTCTCAATCATTTCTTAACGCCTCCTTTCTCAAAAGCCTTAGTCCACTTCATATACCTCGGAGTGCGGCCAAGCTTAAGCAAATTCTTCTCACATTTCATAGAACAAAAATTGAAAATAGTGCCGTCCTTCTTGACGTACATAGTGCCAGTACCCTGCTCAATCGAAGTCCTGCAAAAAGAGCACTTACCCATCAGCTACCACCCCTTCCGCTAGACTTACTCAAAGGCCTTGCCTCAATTTCAGTCTCTCTGAGCATCAACAAATCATCCTTCTGAACAGGACCCTTAACGTTTCTTCTCAAAACCTTATCCTTGTCCCTGCCATCCAAAACACGGCAACGAACCTGGACTGCTTCACCTCTAGTGCCAGTCCTGCCAATAATCTCCTCAACACGGGCAGGAACAGCAAAACTAAAACTAACAACACCACCCTCTGATTTCGGCGGACCTCTTGTTTCCTGAGGCGCGGATTCCACAACCTTTTTCTTAGGATCTCCCATAATCTCAACTCAACTTTATTTTCAATTCTTCAATCAACTTCTTAGCATCGCCCTCTGCAATAACCGCAATCGCGCTTGTAGGAACTGCAATACCTGCAGCAGTGCCAAGCTCTTCCTTGCTGTTAACCTGAATGCACGGAATGCCCTTTTCCTTAGCGATAATCGGCAAGTGCATAACAATCTCAGCAGGCTGAACATCCTTGGCGTACACGACCAACTTAGCAGTGCCACGCTCCAAAGCCTTCGTAGCCTCGTTAGTGCCTTTTTTAATCTTGCCAGTATTCTTAGCAACCTCAATCGCTTCCAATGCTTTTTGTACCAATTCGTCTGCCATATGAAATTCCTCCAGGAGAATTAATCTCCCTCATTCAGCCCTTATGGGCTTCATTAATCATAGGTTAATACTGAAATTTCAGAGGGTTGTTTATAAAGCTTTCTCCAGCAACTTTCGGAAAGTTTCAAAGAACATGGTTCTTTGAAGCCCAGCGAAACTTTGTTTCGCTTGGTTGCATCAAATTGCTTTCTATTCTACAGCATAATAATCTAAATAAAGAGGCAGAAGAGGCCAGATTTGGGGTGGGAAGATGGCAGACATGGAAGACTTATTTCATGGACATATGGCTGACTGCCGAGAAGGACAGATTTACACCGGCGAGAGAAGAATAATCGTGCCGTACAAAGGACACCTTCTGCAAGTGAGTTTTGACAAAGATTTGACAGAAGAACAAATGCTGGCAGGACAAAGAAGTACAGAATTAAAAGTTGATGCATCCTACTGGAAAGCAATGCACTTGCTATTCAACATAAGCGATTTATATGCAGGGCGATCAAAATTCTTCTTTAAAACACCCGTTCAAATGCTTAATCCATTGGAAAAAACATGTGCAGAAAAAATGAAGGGGGAAAATGCTTTTCTAATGGAAGGAATAATATTTGAAAGATTATGCGCAGGCGACTTTGACATGCCCGATGCATCAACAGATCCACAATATAGACGACCATGGTACGTGGCGTTGCATGAGCAAAAAGCAACTCCTGATGATTATAATTTCGAAAGAGTCGTGCCATTTGTCAAGACAAACAAACCAGGCATTTACACATTGATAGACAGAGTCGCATCAACACCTGTTGTCGTTGCCATGCACCTCAAAGGACTTGATAAGGCACTTGAATTGTGGAAGTTCGATCCGGATGATTTAATATATGATGCCGAGTTTGGTCATGACGTTAATGTGCCTTGACAAAAGATTTTAAACACAAACCAAAATAATACAACAAATGCTCGCACTTACGCTAATAATCGTTTCTTTGTTCGTGCTAATAATAGCAGCATACGTTGACTTAAGAATACTGGAAGTGCCAGACTGGCTGAACTATGCAGGAATAGCAGCAGGAATAGGAATACACCTGATATTCTCTTTACAGCAATGGAATTACTGGCCGATAGCATCCTCGCTGGCAGGATTCGCAATAGCATTCGGGTTAGCGTGCCTGATGTTCTACACAGGACAATGGGGAGGAGGCGACGCAAAACTATTGATGGCATTAGGAGCACTAATCGGATTCGAGCCAAGCAAACTTGCATTCGGAACAAGCTTCCTGATAAATCTAGTATTCATAGGAGGAGCGTGGGGGCTGTTATGGACAGCAATGCTTGCAATAAAAAACGCGAAAACATTCCTGAAAAAATTCAGGAAAACAAGAAACGAAAACAAATACAAAAAACTGAGAATAATCACGCTTTTCACCACGGGAATATTGCTAATCGCAGCATTCATAATGACGAACGTCAGATTTGAACTCATATCTTTGGCACTGATTGGATATGTTCTCTGCTACCTGACAATCTTCATCAAAAGCACGGAACTAAGCAGCATGCACAAATGGGTAACGCCAGACAAGCTAACAGAAGGAGACTGGCTGGTAAAACCAGTAAAATACGGAAAAGAAAAACTAATGCCGCCAAAATTAGGACTGGAAAAACCACAAGTAAAACTCCTGCAAAAACTGTACGCGCAAAAGAAAATAGACAAAGTACTCGTAAAATACGGAGTGCCATTCGCACCAGCATTCCTGATAGCATTCATAACAACACTGGCATTCAACAACCTAATATTTACAATAATAACTTAATCAATCAATTTCGCCGCGGTCTACGACTTGTTTTCTTCTCCCCACGCAAGCTAAGGGGAGAGAAAACAACTTGGGTTTTGCCCAAGCGCGGCGAAGAAAAGACACAATAATAACTTAAGTGTAACGACAAAGCTTTAAAAGAGGCAAAGATAAATAACACGATATGGTATTAGAATACGAATTCATAGTCATGATGGGACTTCTAACAATGTTCTCAATCGTTGCAATAATATTAAGGACACTAAAGACGAAAGTCTTTGAGCTGTAAGACGTTAAGCTATAGTCGCGCTGGTCTCTGACTGACTTTTTCTCTCCCTGCACAGGCAAGGGAGAGAAAAAATCACCTCAACAGAGTTGAGGCAGCGCGACATCCAGAATGAAAAAATCATCAATTACGGAATCCTTCTCAACGCCAAACTTTTCAAAAAAGTTTGATCAAAATTGCTCCTAGTTCGGATTCGAGAAGCAATATAATAAATGCTCACGTTGTTCGCATGTTTAAGACTCTTCTCTCATCCTCACAAAGTCGCAAGAATCAGTTCTAAGGAATCCTTCTCAAAGCTTTCAAACGCTTATCTTCCTTAATCTCTTTAGGACGCTCAAGCTCAACAGGCTTTTCCTTTTCTTTCTCAAAAATGCCAACATTCTTGGTCTCGTCCTTAATCTTTCCTTCCAAATCAGACAGTTCCTCCTCAGAAGCAGGCTTGGGATTCCAGCCGATAGGAACCTTATCATTCTCAAACCGAGGAAGAATGTGAACCATCGCATGATTATGCTTCTGACCCGCAGTAGGACCATTCTGAACAACAATATTAGTTCCCTGAGCGCCAAGACCCTCAAAAATGGCAATGCCAATCTTGTTCGCAACCTTGAACAAGTCAGCAACAACAAAATCAGGAACAGTCTCAAGAATAGGAGAATGAGACTTAGGAAGAACAACAACATGACCTGGAACACAAGGCTCAGGAGAAAACATTGCAAAAAGCTTTTCGTCCTCAAACAACATGTTCGCTTTCTTCTGAATCAGGGAACAAAAAGTGCACTCGCTCATTTTTCACCTGCCAATAAATCAGCAATCGCGTCAAGATTGCCCTTCGGAGCTTCAGGCTCGCTCTTTTTCACCGGCTTCTCAGTTTTTGGCAGTTTAACCTCAACACCAAACTGCTTTCCAACAGCAGGAGCGAGCTTAGAAACAACCTCATTCATAGTTTTTTCGTCAATTTTGCCAGGCAATAACTGCAAAGCAACACCATCATTAGGACTGCGAGGAATAATATGAAGCAGGAAATGAGGAGCGCGCTGACCAGCAGCAACACCATTAGCAACAAAAATAGAAGTACCCTCAATTTTCAAAGCACGAATCAAAGCATGACTCAACTGCTTGGCAATCATGCCCATATAAGCAACAAGGTCCTCAGACATCTGAGGCATGACAGAAACGTGCTCTTTAGGAATAACCAGCAAATGACCAGGAGTTGCAGGATTAATGTCAAGAACAACAGTTACCCTATCATCCTCATACACCTTCTTGGCAGGAATCTTGCCAGAAGCAATATGACAGAAAACACACTGCTGAGGCTCTTCATCATCCATAAACACAGAAAAATATCTTATCTATAAAAATATAGCACCAAAAACTATTTAAATGCAGTAAAATATGAATACTGAAAAAAGGTGAATACATGAGGCTATTTGCATCACGAAGAGCAATTACTCCTTTAGTCGCAACAATTCTATTAGTAGCATTCTCAGTGGGCCTCGGAGCATTAGTCATGAGTTGGGGAGAAGATTACATAGAACAAAAAGCAGAATTCGTCCAAGGAACAGCAGAAGTAAAATCCGGCTGTGATGCCGCAAAAATAAGCCTCATACAAATAGGCGGAC
>CAYUHB010000023.1:0-8080 GCA_964444355.1 uncultured Methanosarcinales archaeon | reverse complement strand
ACTGTTGAAGACCTAATGGGAGACATAGACCCTGTAAAAGCACTCCAATTCGGACCAACAAGCATACAGGCATTCACGCCAGGCAAAATATTCAAGGCAAACCAAGGCATACTATTCTTTGACGAAGTAAACAGGTGCCCTGAAAAACTACAGAATTCGTTATTGCAGGTACTTGAAGAAGGAAAAGCAACACTCGGAGCATACACTGTTGAGTTACCTGCAAATTTCATCTTTATTGGCACAATGAACCCGGAAGAGACTGCTGCTACTGAGAAGCTATCAGACGTCTTCATGGACAGATTCGACATAGTACACATGGGATACCCTGAAAGCCTTGACATCGAGAAAAGAATAGTATTGGAAAAAGGACAAAAACTCCTGGCATTCGATGAAGACTTACTATCACTTGCAATACTCTTTGTAAGAACGATAAGAGAACACAAAAACATACTCAAAAAACCAAGCGTAAGAGCATCAATAGGCATATACGAACGAGCACAAGCAAACGCATTCCTATCAAAAAGAAAAACAGTAACAATAGAAGACATAACAGAAGCAATAGTATCAGTACTAGCGCACAGAATAGAACTAAAACCAAGCATCAAATATTTGCAAACAAACGAAGAGTTCATAAAAGAACAATTTGATGCATTCTCGAGCCAGCACCCCGAGTTATCCGGTGGTGGTGGTCTTTGACATCGAACAAGAAATAAAAGACATCTCTGCAGGCGAATCCTCCCAAGGCAAACTTCACAAACAATACGCAGAAGACAAACTGATGAACTCAGTACTAGCTTCTGACAAAACAACAATAGAACACGCAGAACTAATACACGAAGCAGGAAACAGAAGCATAGGAGCATTCACGCCAAGCCTGCTTTTCACGCAAATGGTCCAGAATTTTTCTATCACAAAACAGCTACTTGGAGAGAAACTGATAAGATTATTGACCGGGTACGACCCTAATTACATTGAAAAGAATTTGAAAATACCGGAATTCAGAAAAGAACTCCAGAAAGCACTGTACCAAAATGTCGAGAAACTCAAAGAAGACAAACTACTGGACAACGAAGGCATGATAACAGAAAAAGGAACAGAACTCGGAGCCATGGTCCTGATAAAAGAACTTGACAATTTCATCACAAAAGACAAAATCGGAGAGAAAATAAACAAGAAAACCTCGCATTACGGAGAGAAAAAAGACACGAGAAAATACAGACAAGGAGACAGGTACAAGGATTTGAACCTGAAAAGGTCAATCCACATGGCAATAAAAAGACAGCACAAAAGCCTAATGGGCGATGATTTGATGACATCACAACGCGAAGGCAGAGGAAAAGTCTCCATAATATTCGCTTTAGACGCATCAGCAAGCATGAAAGGCCGGAAGTTAGATACCTGCAAGAGAGCAGGAATAGTACTCGCTTACAACGCAATACAAGACAAAGACGACGTAGGAGTAGTGGTATTCGGAAGCGAGATAAAATCAGCACTGCCCCCAACAAGAGACTTTCCAGCAATACTAAACGCAGTAGCACACATCAAAGCATGCAGGCAAACAGACTTTGCAGCAATGATAGCAAAAAGCGTAGAACTATTTCCAGCAACAGGCGAAACCAAACATCTGATAATACTGACAGACGCACTGCCGACAGTTGGGTTGGAACCCGAGAAGGAAACACTGCAGGCAGTAAGCATTGCCAGAAGCGCAGGAATAACAGTTTCATTGATAGGAGTGCAGTTAGACGAAGCAGGAGCAAAACTCGCAAAACAAATAACAAGAATAGGAGCAGGACGATTCAGCCTTGTAAGAGACCTAGACCAAGTAGGACACATAGTGCTGGAAGACTATTACGCGGTACGATAGATGAAGTTGATGAACTATAATTTTTGGGAAGGCTGGAAGAAAATAACCGTTTTTGAAAAAAAAGCAATAAAAGCCGTTATGAAAGCAAGAGGTAAAGTCATCAATGCAGTTCCAAATAACACACTTATTGCTATATACATAAAAGGAAGTTTTGCAAGACGAGAGCTGAGAAAAGATTCTGATGTTGATATGGTTCCTATCGTAGCAGAAAATAAAAACGAGTCAGTGGTCTTTGCGGTCAACGGTCCTGATATTGAGCCTGTAATGGTTGTCCCGCTTTCATTGTGGGAATTTAAGCATAATAAACTATGTACAAAAGGGTCTTATACGCCTGATTTACGGGCAGAACCGGACCTATTTCTCAAAAAGTTGTGTGAGTACAAACTCATTTACGGAACGCCGCTTGAACCGACTTCGTATCCGATACGAGAAGACAGACAAATCATCAAGGACGAAATTATGAAACTATGCAATGGATACATTCCTGCATATAAGGAAGGGAAAACAAGTTTTTCATCAATGCTTAAGGAATTTTTCTGGCTCTTTGAATTTGTTCAAAAAGTCAAGGGCAAAGAAATAGTGCATTCATTCAAAGGAATAGCACAATCTATAAAGGACAAAGAGCACATAATTCACAAAGCATATCAATTATTAATCAGACCTCTTCGTACTAAAGAGGAAGAAGAGCAGTTCATTGATGCGCTAAAAAAATACCTGCTGAACTTGAGACGAAATAACTCAATTTATAAATAAATTCATCATAATCACAACCATGAAACTCGTAGTCTTATACGGACCGCCAGGAGTAGGCAAACTGACAGTCGCGAAAGAATTAGCCAGAATAACAGGCTACAAGAATTTTCACAACCACCTAACAGTCGACCCGGTACTAGCCATACTGCCAATGAAACACCCTGATTTCTGGAACATAGTCAAGCGCTGGAGACTACAATTACTGGAGATTGGCGCCAAAAACAAAATCAAAGGAATAATCATAACAGTCGTATATACAAAGCATGAATCCATGATTCCAAGAGTGATAAGACTTATGAAAAAGTATCACGCACAGATGTGCTTTGTCAAACTGCACTGCGACCACGAAATACTAAAAAAAAGACTAAAGCATCCTTCACGCAAAGCGTACGGCAAACTCCGAACAATCAAAGGATTAAACGAATTCTGCAAAAAACATGACCTCCACTCCAGCGTGCCAAACGTAAAAAGCCTGGACATAGACAACACACACATTTCTGCCAAACAATGCGCGAAAATAATTGCAAAACATTACAATCTTCGATAATCACTCTGCCGTCATAACTATCCTTTTTAAACCAGCAAACGAAAGACACCACTATGGTCCTTGAAGAGCTCTACAGCGCACAATTCCTGCACGAACACCCAGGATACGGATTTCTACTAGGCGTAGGATACACAATCCTCGGACTGTTCATAGCAATAATGATGTTTCCAAGAGACCCAGCGCTGATAGCACTAGGCATAACCTGCCTGTTCTTGATGCCATCGCTGTCAAAACTGACAAACAGCGAAGAAATAACAAAACAGAAAAAACCATCAGTAAAACAATTCTTCACAGATGTAATGCCACACGCAAAAGTATACGCCTCAATCTTCTTCGGCATATTCTTCACATTTGCATTCTTCTCAATAATGCTGCCATCACTCGCAGCAGGACACCTGTTTCAGGTGCAACTGGCAGTGGCAACAGGACAAGCATCAAACTTCAGCTTCCCGCTATTCTGGGAACTATTCACCTGGAATTTGCAAGTACTGGGAATGAGCTTTTTACTATCATTAATAGCAGGCAACGGAGGAATAATCTTCGTAGCCTGGAACGCAAGCGTATGGGGAACAGTATTCGGAAACCTCGCAAAAACAGCAGCACTCCAATCAACACTAAACCCGGTCATCCTTTTCGTGCTGATAATCATCAGCGTATTCCCGCACACATTCATGGAAGGACTAAGCTACATGCTATCAGCAATCTCAGGAAGCTCACTATCTGACGGAATAGTAAAACAAAAAATGTTCTCAAAACAAATGACGACAATACTAAAGTACAACCTATTCCTCCTATTAGCAGCCATATGCGTGCTGGCAATAGGAATGATAATAGAAACATACGTACTAGGCAACTTTGACACGTACAGAAAGATAATAGAAATAGCATTCCCTAGATAATAATATAAACAGAAACAAAGTTCTTGACTAACATGAAAATACTCGCATTCGCAGACCTGCACGCAAACATAATTGCTTACGAGAAAATAAAGAAAAAAATCAAAAAAGAAAAACCAGACATCATATTCTGCCTTGGAGACCTTTCATTCTTCGAACAATACCTGGAAGCAGTGCTGCGAAGGCTAAACGAGCTGAAAATACCAGTATTCGTCATCCACGGCAACCACGAAACAGGACCAGTCCTGAAAAAACTCTGCCAAAGATATCCATACCTCATTTTTGCGCACAACAAAATAACATCAATAGGACCATACACGATAATATCACACGGAGGGGGCGGGTTCTACACGCGAGGCAAATCAGGAAGAGACAAGGACTTTGACAGACTTATTAAAAACAACAGGAAAAAACTCAAAGGCAAACTAATATTATTAACACACGCACCGCCAAGAAACACAAAACTTGACTACATCAACTGGGCAGGACACGTTGGCTGTGAAAGCTATGCGGAATTCATCAGGAAATACAAACCAGTTATCGCATTATCAGGACACCTGCACGAAAACTTCAGAGTCAAACAGAAAAAAGGCAAAACACTAATCTGCAATCCAGGACCAGAAGGAATGGTATTCAAAATATGAACAAAAAAATACTTCTCACAAACGCAGGACTCTGGGCAGCATTTGACGGGCTAACATCAGCGTATCTCGTAGCATTTGCACTTGCACTCGGAGCATCAAACGTGATAATAGGCCTGCTGGGCGCACTGCCGTGGCTGGCATACATAATAACACAAATACCAGGCTCAGAACTCGTACAACACTTTGCAAGAAAAAAAATCTATGTACTCTTCAGCCTCGGCAGACTATTCTGGATACCAATACTCGCAGCACCATTCCTGTTCAAAGAACCAATACTGATGATAATCATATTCTACCTGCTCGTCAAACTCTGCGAAAGCATAACAGACCCAGCATACACGTCAATGCTCGCAGACATGGTGCCTCCAACACACATGGGAGACTTCAGCAGCCAAAGATACAGAATAATATCCGCATGCGGAACAGTAACACTGGTCGTAGGAGGACTCTGGCTAAAACAATTCCCAAAAGACAGCCCAACAGGATTTGCGCTAATGTTCGCATTCGGCGCACTACTGGCAGTGCTAGCAACAATAGCAATGACAAGACTGAAAGAGCCAGCATACAGGGACCACGACCACCACTCAATCAAAGAATTCTTAACACTAGACGGACCAATGAAAAAGTTCGTGCTCTTCAGCACAATGTTCTACTTCGCATACATGCTGGCATCACCGTTCTTCGCAGTCTACATGCTAAAAAACCTGGAAATGAACTACTTCTTCTACGGAATAGCCTCAGCATTAGCAACACTTGCGCAAATAACCGCCTCCAGATACGTCGGCAGGCTAACAGACAAATACGGAGACAAACCAATAGCAATATTAGGACACATAGGAACAGCACTCGTGCCATTATTCTATTTAGCAGTCACAAAACAAAACATCTGGCTAATCATACCAGTACAAATCTATTCAGGACTAGTCTGGGCAACAGCAGACATCTCAAGATACAACCTATTGCTGTGCATATCTGACGCGCGCAAAAAAGCAATGCAGATAGCAGAATACAACCTCTACACAAGCATAACAATGGTCATAGCACCGCTCATAGGAGGATACCTGACAGAACACGCAAGCTGGATATTAGTCGGAATACCATTTGTCTTTGCACTAAGCGGAATATTAAGATTTTTGACAGCACTATTGCTCTTTAGAATAGAAGAACCCAGAGCAAAACACGAATACCCATTAATTTACGTCTTCAAAGAAGCAATGCACTTCCACCCAAACAAAGGAATACAATACGGAATACACATAGTTAAAAGAGTGGCACAAGGTATGGTGAGATAAACTTTCATACCCGCGCGGGCACTTTTTTCATTTCAGGAATTTTCAATTCTTCCCAATCATATGCTTTAAGCCAGTTTTTGAATTTTTTATTATCATAAGCCGTGTTAATAACAAATTGTTTAGTGTCTTTTAAAAAGGCGCCGAATATAAGTTCTGCAGGAATAATTGCATCAACAATTTTCTTGCTCATAATGAGTTTTTTATCCTGACCAATTTTGCCCGCAATATCTGAAATAATCAATGCTGATATAGTGGCGGGAAGCTCTTCCTCCTGAAGTTTGTCAAATAATGCTAAAGGAATGTCAACAAAAATCACAGCATCACTGGCGCCTTTCCTCCTTTCAATAAAATCATATACAATAGTCCAATCCTCTCTAATGGGCAATTCAGTCAATTCTGCAAAAAAATCAGGACCTGTTTTCAACCCAAGACGGAATATTGTCTTTACATACTCGCTGGTCGTTCTACAAACATATCTTTTATGTCCTCTTGGAATTTTAATACATTCGTCATAAATCGTCTTAAATCTGCTTATTGCAGTATCAAGAAATGGTTTAAGTTGATATTCAGCCCTAAACTCCCGCACATTATCAAAAAATCTTTCATCATATTCTCTTTTAAAGAATTCATAATCCTCATTTTTAACATTTCCTATTTTAAGATTTTCAAGAAATTCTTCTAGAAAAGTTATATAATTCTCAGGAGGATACGGAAATCCAAAGGTCATTATTACAATACAAGCGCATTATTATATAAACTTTTTTAAAGCACCATAGTTTTCGCACAATAATGGACATCCACACAACACTCGCAAAACTAACAAGACACCCAATATTCAAAGAATGGCACGAGAAAAACAAAGAATATTTCTTAGCACACGCATTCGTCATGCTGGACGAAGCAAACAAGAACTGCGTGCAGGTCGGTTTTTACAATCCAGAAAAAGAAAGAATGGTAACGTTCTTTGTATCTGATGATGTACAAAAAACAGACGAGCAAGAAGTACTAAGGTCAGAAGGAACAATACAACCATTAAAACCAGAAGAAGTCAAGCTAACAATAGAAGAAGCACTACAGATTGCTGAGAAGTGCTTCAAAGAATACAAAGAACAAGCAATCAAACACTTCTTCATAATACAAAACACAGAAGGACACACAATGTTCAACATCACATACTTCACACAGAGTTTGAGGACGGTAAACATCAAGATAGACGCATCAACAGGGAAAATAATCAAACACTCGACACAGAACCTTGCACAGTTTGCGTAAATTCATTCTGCAGTTAAGACAGAATAGCAAAAATAAATTCAACAAAATATACTTCGAACAACAAGCATGTTTATATATGCAAATTGTTGACAAAAAATCGGACGACGAGACAAAAACAAAAAGAAGGCAGCGCCGAAACAAGTTTCGGCTGGTCTTTTTTTGCAAGCAAAAAAAGGTGATAGTAATGGCTGTAGCAGTGGACTATAAAGAGAAACTAAAAAACAAAGACCTTGACGTTTTCTTCCGAAATGCAGACGACCAAAACGCAGAAGAAGCAATGAGCTGACAATTAATATCAAAGGGGCCTTAATCCGGCCCCCTCTGGACCCAAAGGCCCAACCTCTTTTTCACGACGCGCACCTCTTTAGCAAGAATATAGATAATTCTGATGTCAATCCTGCTTATATACATTTATGGCACGCTTACTATCTATTCAAAAGTGTAAACTGCAACCATTCTACTGCAGTTTATGAAATCTTAAATATACCCTGCAGTTCAAAAATACCATGATATTCGGAGTTACGGGCTTATATGCGTCAGGAAAAGACGCTGTAGCGGAATTTCTGAAAGAAAAAGGATTCTTCCACTACTCATTATCAGATTTCATAAGAGAAGAAGCAAAGAAAAGAAAAATTCCCATAACCCGAGAAAGTCTTGTGGCATTAGGGAATGAATTGCGCGCAGAACTCGGAAGCAGCGTATTAGCTGAAAAGGCGCTTGAGAAAGTAAAGGACGGGGAAAACTATGTCATAACCTCCATCAGAAACATTGACGAAGCAAAAACAATACTGGCACGGGAAAATGCAATC
>CAYUHB010000022.1:2140-8151 GCA_964444355.1 uncultured Methanosarcinales archaeon | reverse complement strand
CCAATGAAGGCATAATTACGAGTTTGAATGATGCTCTTAAGGAACAGCGTACCATTGACATTCCCAGGTTGGCGCAGATGTCCCAGTCATTGATTGAAAAAAGACAGTTGATATTTACTGAGTGAGAAAATCGTATTGCGGGGCTATGCTTTTTTTGAGGTCATCATCAGGGCATAGCCTGTCAACAAGTTCTTTTGTGACCTCCTGTCTTTCTAAATTCATTAATTTGCTTGTGAATAATATTTTTCTCTCGGATTTTAAAAGCCTTCGGAGCATGTATCCTGTATCGTTTCGTATTTTTCTCACAGCTTCCTGATAATAAGTGGACCGTATTGAATCAGGGTCGTGAAGCTTTGGTACGTCTCCGACTAAAATTTTTCCGTATTTTTTCTCAGATACGTTGATTAATAAATAAAACGTGTCAGAATTGCAGGCAGGAATTGTTCTTGGTTTGCCATCCGTGCCGACAGTAAGCCCTTCTTCTTCTTCAAGATTTTGTTCAGGACTTAGAATTGCGTCTATCGGTACTTTATTATTTGTTTGTGAAAGAATTGTGTTTACTGCATCATCCAAACACGTGTCAACTGCTTCCATATTTTTTCCATCCCCGACGATGGTATGAATTTCCTCTTTATAAATCTTTCTCTTTTTAATCACCAGAAAGTGACAACAAAATAAAAGCCTCGAAAGTGCTTTGCACTTTAGAGGATCCAAAAATTGCGAAGCGATTTTTTAGAGCCTCACACGGGAAGCAGCACACGGTTCGTAAGCAGATACATTACTTGCAGTGGTGCAAGAATCTGTTGCTTAGAAAGTGGTGGTTGTATTTATTTATTGTGCTCAAAATTTAGAAGTTGTGGGTTCTTTACAGTATACTTGCTTGTTTTTGTATGACCACTATGATCAAGAACGCCTTGCTCAACCAGGCGGTTCAGCATATTTATTGCGGTTACCCGTGAGATGTTTAATTGCTTCATCACGTGAGATGATGTGATTTCTTTGTTTTTTAGAAGGAGTGTATGAAGTTTGGCCATTTTTACATCTTTGGTTTTTGCAGGTGTGAGATTTATCTTTGCGTAAAATGTTGATGGAACGTCGCCAATAACTTTAAACTCTGGTGCAGCTTTGCGAAGACGTTCAAGTTCTTCTCGGATTTTCCAGATACCTTCGCCACGACCTTCATAGAGTTGAGTTGGGTTGAGGAAAGTGTATATTCCTTCATTTGGATGGTATGTAGTGTGCGTGGTTAAGAGGGATGCCCACATTTTCTCAGATACGATGGCCGGATTTGTTACGTCGAAACAGTCAGCAAATATTCTTATGCGAATATGTTCATTGCTCCGGTAATTTCTGTGCGCAACGGCATTGGTAATAACTTCACGGATTACGCTTGAAGGTATTGCGGACGATTCAATCATCCTTGCTCCCTCGTATATCCTTTCAACTGGAAGATTTTGTGCTACGAGCAATGCGGTTTCCTCAATCAATTGCCTTGCTGGTTTTGATACTTTGATAGGCGTTCCAATTGGCGATGGCGGACTACCGAGCACGTTATCATATCTCTGAACCTCGATAAAGTCTCCTTCCAGATATTTCTGCGGGTTCTTGCACAAAACAACCACTCCTCTGACGGTCAAGTTACCTTCTTTGGTCGTAACCGTTTCAAGTATCTTCTCCTTTTCTTTCTTGAGAAATTGTGAATACTGTTCAAGTTCAGCTTCGTCTATGTCTGTGCTTGAGGCATGCGTGGGCAATTCCTCAACATTGGTGCTCCCATATGCGAGATGGTAACGTCGAACCTCTTCCGGTTGCAAGGGGAGCGTTGAATCGCCTTTGCGCTCGTAGTAAGCCCGACAGTATGCACACGGACGAAGTGCGCCGACATCTTGCACTTGGATAAGTGCCAACTTCTTGTCTTGGTACGTGAGGATGCGTGACCTGGTAAGTGGAGAAGGTTTCACGTTATCTATAGCATGAGAAAAATCGCTCTGGAACTGAACTTCATCAATCCCCTCAACTTCGCCTCCTTCGCTCAAATCACGCTGACCAACAAGAAGCAAACCACCATTCTTAGTTCCAAAACCCGCGATTTTCTTGCCAATGTTTTCCTGGCCACCAGTAGTTCTATCAAAGGTTTCACTTTCTTTTACCTTCAACAGCTCTTCTACCGGTGAGTCGAAAGTAATCTCTTTATGCTTCCCTTGAGGATTCATACCAATTGTTTAATTGTTTAGTTTATAAACTTTACTATTAAACAATCAATTAATCCGATATTAAAAACCTCGTAAAGCAAGGAATACTTCGAAAAGTTGGCAGGGGACGCGCGACCCACTATGCAATCGAGAACAAATCGTTAAGTGTTTAACTTAGATTTAACGAGTATTTGTCAAGAACCACCGGTCAATAGACCGGTGGCATGAAGCGATAGCTTCATCATCACGTGATATGACCCAGTGGTTCTTGAGCACATTCGAGAATCCGCCCTATTGTGGTTTGCGCAGAGCAAACCACCAGTCATAAGACTGGTGGATTCTCGATGTTTGAACTGCAATCAGCCAATTCTTCGCAAACGTGTACCTTTTGGATACAAGCCTCACGCGGGAAGCAGCACCCTCTTCGTAAGCATCGACTGGCTTGCGATAGGTTGCAAGAATCTACTTGCTGTGAAGTGCCGCTTGTATTTATTTGTTTTGCTCATAAAATTTAAGCAACGCATCAAGCATTAAATAACTATTGGGTAGAACGAGTTCAAGACCGTCCGAAAATGTGAGAGATTTCCTTCTTTGTCGCGTCTGCGGGTCACAGATTCTAAGTCGAATGCGGGCGATGAATAAACCGTTTTATTTATAAATAATGTAACGTTTCTAAACTATATATGAGTCAAGTATTAACAAAATCAATGTATAGCTTTAGTTTGGAATGCCCTAGGCACTTCTGCAACGGCACATTCCATGTAAATCTCAAGTATACAAAGATAGAGCTATACGAAGATAGGGATTGTTTATGAAACTCACATATATGCGGCCAGATACAAACTCGCCAGAAGCATATCTGGAAGCCGCGGCAAAATTTGTTGGTTGTAAGACAGAAAAAGAAATAGGAGATTTTCTGAACCCAACTCCAATAATTCACAACACGATTTCATCGTTACCTGATTATAAAAAAGCTGTGTCTTGCATAAAGGATGCCGTCCGGACAAAGAAAAAAATTGTAATTTTTGGCGATTATGATTGTGACGGTATAACTGCTCTTGTACAATTAATGGACTTTCTAAGCGCCGTTACTGGACTCGAAAAACATTCATGGTTCATTCCGAACCGTATGGCTGACAATTATGGCCTAACTCGTTCTAGCTTAAAGCGTTGTATCGACCTGTATAATCCTCAACTATTGATCGTTGTGGATTGCGGCTCAAACTCTATAGCTGAAATTGATTGGCTCAAAAATAAAGGAATCAAATGTATCATAATAGATCACCATAGCATTGTTCCATCTGATAAACCGCATCCTGCGGCCGCCCATTTGAATCCTAAAGCATTTGATATGGAAAATCCATCGATAGATAAATTGACAACGATGAGTGCTTCTGGACTTGCATTCCTATTTTGTGAGCAATATGCGAAGGAAGAATTCATAACTAATTGGAACCGTAATCGTTCTCTTTTACTAGCTGGATTAGGGACACTTGCAGATGTTATGCCTTTGGTAGGCATTAATCGTGCTTTGCTTAAACATTCCTTGATTTTGGCAAACAACAAAAAAGAACTTGAGCGCGTTCCTGGTTTAGTGGCACTAAAGAACGTATCAGGAACCAATAACGTGGATTCTTACACGTATGGTTTTCAATGGGGGCCTCGCCTAAATGCATTGGGGCGTTTAGAGGAGGCAACCATATCTGTGAAATTATTGCTTTCTAAAACAATGAAAGATGCCGAACCTTTAGCGGAGAAATGCAATGAAGCGAACACTGAACGTAAAAACATACAAGATAAGATATTAGACAAATCAATTGCTGAAGCTCGTTCTTTAATGAATACTCACAGACCCAAAGTAATTATCCTCAATAATAAAGCGTGGCATATTGGTGTTGTTGGTATAGTTGCATCAAAAATCAAAGAAATGTTCAACAGACCAGCAATAATATGCGGGTGGAATGAAGACAAGGGTTGTTGGACAGGTTCCGGACGTAGCGTCGACGGGTTTGACTTGGGAGAGGCTACAAATTCTGCTGTGAAAAAAAGTATATTGCTGAAAGGTGGCGGTCACAAAATGGCATGTGGACTTTCTTTTAATACGAAACACCTTACAAAACTTAGGAATTGGATGAATGACAAATGCCTTCTTACAGAAGAAGATTTTATGCCTTCTTACACTGTTTTTGGCAACATGGTTGATCAAAGTGAGGAGGTATGGATGAGTATATATGAACGCCTAAAACCTTTTGGAAATGGAAATCCCAAGCCCCTATTGTATGCCAGCGGAAGGCTTATGTGGTCCGGCGAGAATAAAACAAAAGAGGATGTTGTGTGGGGCATAAGAGGGGGGTTTCGTTGTGAGGCTGGGCCCGATAAATTAATCTATTTCACGTGGACAGACAAAGAACAAGCAATGGCAAAATGGCAACAGGGATCTGATTATCAAATGGTTTTGAGTGTTAGTAAATCCGTAAAAGAATATCCTGACGGAAAAAAGACATATTGCAATTGGGATGTTAGAGACTGCGAATCTGTTTAAACGTAAAGTAGATATAATGATTTTTTGGCTTATACTAGCGCCCATAAGGAAAGAAGTTATTACAAAAAAAGCCCTGCCTAGTGCAAGGGTGTTATTTCTTAAGTAGATTGGCGAAGTCAGGTAGTCACCCGTTCTTGGCTGACATCGATACAGAGAAGCTTCACTTTTCGCATTCCGCAGGAAAACGCAGTCGGAAACGGCAAATCTTTTAAAGCGGTCAATTGCCACTGTGACTATGGACGCTAAAAGACGCCAAGAAATCGTGGCTATCTTCGCAGAGCTACAGATAGACACGGATGCGAAGAGGTCACAAGTCCTTCGCTTTGCTACTTGCGGAGAACCGAAGAAAGAAAATGCCTTCCACTTCGCTGCGTCCATAGAAGAACCAAATCCAGATGGTGATTGAACATGGTGAACTGGAATGATCTCAACGCTGAAATCTTAGCTGCGAATGCAACTCATGACATAATTCGTCGAAAATACCTTGCAAAATACCACGAGCTTACAAAACGCAACGTGGTGGCGTATTACTCTGGTTGGCTTCAGAAGCCCAGCGCGGTCGGCTCTCATGTGACTGATGAGGACAAAACCGGATTTATGTCTGTTCTTGAAGGTATGGATCCGAAGCTAGGACTTGACCTGTTCTTGCACACCCAGGGCGGAGACACGGCAGCAACGGAATCGATTGTGACATATCTTCAATCTGTCTTTGGCAAAAACATTCGTGCGATCGTTCCCGAACTTGCAATGTCTGCAGGAACCATGATGGCATGCGCATGTAGAGAAATATTGATGGGCAAACACTCCAGTTTGGGTCCGATTGATCCGCAGTTCAACGGAATCCCTGCTCACGGAATAATAGAAGAATTTAACAGGGCTGCCGACGAGATGAAGCGAGATCAAACGAGAGCGTATGTTTGGCAGCCCATTATTGCAAAATATACTCCGACTTTAATTGGGGAATGCGAAAAGGCAATCAAATGGTCAGAGGAGATGGTTACCGACTGGCTAACGAACAGCATGTTCAAGGGTCAAGCAAAGGCAAAAGAGAAGGCCTCCAGGGTTGTTAAGGAGCTTGCCGATCATGCTCTTACAAAGTCCCATGCCCGACATATCTCTATCGCAAAGTGCAAACAGATGGGTCTTAAGGTGACAAGCCTTGAGAAGACACCCGATCTCCGAAATGCAGTTCTGGCGATTCATAACGCGATGATTCATACGCTGACATCTACAGGCGCATTCAAAATTATAGAGAATCAGTCCGGCACCGCCTTTAT
>CAYUHB010000022.1:0-2130 GCA_964444355.1 uncultured Methanosarcinales archaeon | reverse complement strand
ATAGAGCAAAAGGTCATTGTCCAGCGCGTGTAAGCTCGAACGCCAAGAATCATCACCTTTCCGTAGGGTGTTTCGCGCGCTCTATCCAATTGTTGCTTTAATAGTCTTTTAAAGCTTGATTTTTGTGCACGGCAAGCTTTAATTTTGATTTTGGTCTGCTTAATGATTTTTTTGCTCCGCTTAATTTGGTTTTCAAACTGCCTGAAGGGTTTTTTGAACTGCTTGATTCGTGTTTTTTATCGTCGATATTTTGAGTCAGGCAGTTTTTTGTTGCATTATCTTGTTGTTCCAGGTTGATTTTGAACTGCCGTTCCATGGTTGACGGCCTTTCGGCCATGGTTGATTCCGGTTTTCGCTCGACGATAAAATTCGTCAGGCATGAGTTGGACACATTATCTTGTGGTTCCCAGCCTGTTTTGAACCGTCTAACTCGGTTTTCAAACTGCCCAACGGTTTTTTTGAACTGCCAAACTAGTTCTTTTTATCGTCGATAGAATTCGTTGGGCAGTTTGTTGTTGCATTATGTCCTTGTGTTTGTGAGGCTTTCTTTGAACTGTGTTGCCTTGCGATGCAGTAGTTCCCGAAGCTCTGGGTCGTTCTGCACCCATTCAAGAAATGGACTCTTGGCTATATTGGCAGGCTTTTCGGCTTCTTCCAGTTTGCTTTTCAAGGCAAGCGTGGGGTCTACGATTTCAGCACATCTGCAACAATAAAGTGCTGTTGGACTGTTGATTTCCCTACATCGTGGGCAGGCTCGTGCTTGTGGTTTGAACGGTATCGGCTTTTCGCCAGGTTTCATTCCGTTGATGCGCAGGATGTCTTCATCCAAGTCTTTGCCGCTGATGTGGACGTAAAGCGAGGGCATTCTGCTTCCTTGTATCCAACCGAAATAACTGTTCATCTGAAATTCAGTCAAGTGCCGTGCAAGTTGAGAAGCCCGTGAATGACGGAAAATGTAAGGGTGACAGCGCTTCTTGATGCCCGCCTTCTGAAAAGTTTCAATCAAGACTTTACGGATGCCTTCATAGCTCATTTGTTTGTGATAACTTTTTGTTCCGATATTCACCCATAACGGAGCGTAAGGGTTCGCATTGTCAGGGTGAATATCCAACCATTTGACCAAGTAAGGTGTTGCGGAAATTATGCGCAACCGTCGCCTGCCAGTCTTTCCAGAAACGTTCAGGACTGCTCCGCTTGTGTCTATCTTTACTTGTCCGATTGTTAGGTTGCCGATTTCTCCTATTCGTGCACCGCTTTCGCCAAGAATGGCAAGAATTGCCTTGTTGCGTGGATGGTCTGCAGTCGCAATAAGCTTGTTTATCTCGTCTTCTGTGAGAAGTTCTGATTCTTGGGTTAACGGTTTGTCTTTCTGGGGTATTGTGGTTTTAATCCATTTGACGATTTTGGGATAGTCTTCGCCGTCAAGCCATTTGTAAAACTGCTTCAGTATGACTTTTACATCGTGTTTTGTCCAGACAGAATACTTGCTGGTTTCGTATTCGTGGACAATTCGCTTTATGTCCTCGCTGGTTGCTTCCTTGAAGGGTTTGCCGAGCTTTTCGCCAAGCACAGCAAGATTGCGCACCAGCTTTGTCAGTCTTGAGTGACTTGTTCCCTTTGCTTTTACGTCGCGAGCAAACCTCTCAACGAGCTTTTTGTCATCTATTGGCATATTTGCTTTCCAGAGCCGTGTTATTGCGGTCTGGTATTGCTTGCTAAATCGATGGTAGTCTGTTGTGTCCATATTTGGCCTCCAGACTCCTGCACCGATCAAGTCCTCTGTTGGAGTTTGCACGTCAATCATAAAGCCTTTTTTAGCTTATTAAATTGCCAAAAGTTTGCAAGTTGGCATGTTTGCAATTGTTTTTGCCGTATATAAGCATGTAGCACACTTTCTTTGGACTAAGTCTCACCAAAAGATACACTTTCTGCGGATATAAGCCTTGTAATGCATTGTCACTACAAAAGCTTTGTACGGCAATTGTACGGCTTTGGACAAGAGAAAACTCCCGTTCCCTCGCCCGTGGTGGGCTTACGAACGGGGTGTGAAAGCCTCCGGCGGGAACTGCACCCGCGACCTCCACCTTTCTGTTCGCAATACCAAGGTGGCGCAATGGCTACTATGCTACG
>CAYUHB010000021.1:0-8304 GCA_964444355.1 uncultured Methanosarcinales archaeon | reverse complement strand
CTCAACGGGAAAAACAAGGAAATCAAACTGGCACCAAGACCAAAAGGACCAATAACCAAGCCCTCAACCTTCGCGCTCTCCTTGTAGCCAAGCAAATCAAAACCACCAATCACCGCATCATACTCAGGATTAATGAAATGAATAATAAGAGGAGACAAAGCAATCAACAACAAAACAACGCCAATAACGATAGCAATAAAAGCAGGATGAAGAGTGAATTCAGAATTGCCAATCCTGATAATAACGTTCTTGAACTTCTTCAAAGCAGGATTAATCTCAGAAATATCAGAATCACCATAACCAGTAGGACGCTTGGCAAGAGCATTCCTGCCCAAAAAGTAAACAGTAACAGGCAAAACAACGTTATACAGAGCAGCAATATGATACCAGGAAATACCCTCCATAAAGCTGACAACAAGAGGCAAAATAACCAGACCCAAAATAGGCAGGATGACACCCAACATGTGCAACATCGTGATAGGACCCTTCAAATTCTGAGCATAATGCAACATCTTCTCATAAGTCTCATCCAAAATAACATCCAAAGCCTTGTCCAACAAGCTCATCCTCCGCTCATCAGAAGTCTCATACAAAGAGCTCTCAACCAAATGGAAGCTCTCAACAAACTCAAGATTGTAAGAACGCCAGCCCTCCAAATAAGTCTCCAAAGAATCCTTAATATTCTCGTACTTGCCGGATTCAACATCCCAAATAACCTTGCGCAAATCCAAACTCAAAGGAGGAGAAAGATGCTCAGCAGCAAACTCGATAGCAAGCTCAAGATTAGAGGTATGACGCATATAAGTCACAACATAAAAAATACACAAAACCATCTGGTTGGAAGACTTCATACGCCAGACAGTAGCCATAAAACCAGGAAATTTCTGCAAAATCAAAATACCGGCAATACCGACAATCAAGCTAAACAAAGTAAAGAACATACTGTTAAATAACAGCAAAGAAACAACAACACCCAAAACCATCAAAACAACAGGAAAAAGATAACTCGCAGCCAAAACAGCAGAAGGAGAAGTCTGCAAATGACAAGTATCAATCATCTCCTGCATCCTGGCAGCCTTTTCAGGAGAAACCTTCAACTTCAAAAACCTCACACAAAAATTACACAACTTCTCATAAGCAGTCATGTGAGGAGGCAGAATCTCAGTCCTGAAAATATTGTACTCACGGCTATACAGCTGAGAAGAAGGCATAGTAGCCTGAATCTCCAACTGCTCAGACAACTTCTGCTTGTACTTTGCGACCAAATCCTCCTCGCTCATTTCTTCACAGCCCTCTTTAACCACTCATTCCAGGAAAAAAATATACGCTCGCTATCAAGCCTTCCAAGTTCATCCCTTACCTGCTCTGAAATACGGTGAAACTCATCATTCGCACGAACATAAAACGATGCTTCCAACAAATCAAAATCCTTCAACTTATCAGCAGTATCAACCAACGTTTGCTTGATCTTCGCCCTTAAATTAATATTGTCCCAAACAGCATCCCAATTACCAGCCCACTCCTTAACACTGCCGGCAACAGCCTTGATAACATCACTATCGCCCCTCAACAAATCATTAGTAGGCTGCAAACTGTCAGTCTGAGGATCATACTTGAACAAATCAACAAAACCACCCTCCCTCAACGGGTCTTCCTCCCACAACTTTCTCACCTCAGTTATCTGGGTAACCCTTCTCCACCTGTGAATACCATCAGGACTCCTGACAGGATTCGCAACAACAATAACATCAGTCGCCTTGAATGAAGTGCGCGGAACACCAAGGTCATTAACAACACGGTCAAACACGCCATAAGGACTATCACCGTGAATAGTTCCAGCAACAACATTAGCAAGAGCGCCAACACGCATAGCCTCATAAAGTGCTCTCGCTTCGACACTCCTCACTTCACCGACGATAAGGCTCGAATCACCCAAACGCAAAGTAGAACGAATACCCTCATCAGCAGAAACCTCAGTAGTGCCCCTGGTCAAAGCGCTTGCGACCTTCATACTCTGAATATTGTAACCAAGCTTACGCAAAGATTCAACAGGCAATTCCAAGGTGTCTTCAATAGTAATAATCCTCGAACGGCGCATAATGTCAACCATAACGCTGCCCAGCAAAGAAGTCTTACCAGAACTACGCGTACCAGCAACAAGCAGGGTCCTGCTGCCATCAATCAAAAAGCTCAACACGCCAGCAGACAAAGCACTCAACATCCCGTTCTTCATAAACAAAGGCAAAGTCCAAGGCTTGTCACGATGACGCCTAATAGAATAAGCAAGACCAGTAGGATTCAACGGAGCAGTAATAGCAGCAACTCTAGCCCTGGCAGCAGGCAAAACAAGCTCGGTATCCAAAATAGGATTAGCCTCGTCCAACGGCCTGCCAGAAATCATCCTCAACTTCGAAGCCCAGCTCTCGCCCTCAGGAGAGGTTGGGATGATGTTTGTAGTGCAATCACCAAAATCATTATGCACAATAAAAATAGGAATCCTGCCCATCGGAGAATTAATAGTAATATCCTGCACTTTATCATCATCCAGCAAAACCTCAACAAGACCAAAACCCACAGTGTAACGCACCAAAATCTTGGCAAGCTCATCCCTGTCTTTTGGACGCAAGTGCATACCGCGGTGACCAGCCAGTTCATCCAACAAATCAGAGCCGACAGAAGCAAACACCTGACGCATCCTCTCAGGATCAACAAACTCAGTACGCTTAGGCTTGTGCTCAGCCATAATCTTCCTTGCAGCATCAAGAAGCTCGTACTTCTCCTCAGTCAGCTTGAACTCAGCAGGAACCATATGGTACAAATACTGCACAGTCTCAGGCAACTGAAAAACAGTAATCTCAGTATCGCCAATCTGATAACTCGCAAGCTCCTCGCCCTCAGGCGGAAAAGAAGCCATAAGCTTCGTAAACATAAAATCAGGCTTAATCGTAGGAGAGAACAAACGACGATAAATAGTCCTATCACCAGGCTGGAAGCCAGGCAGAAAAGGCTCAGCAATCTTAATGATTTTAGTCTGCTCAAGCATGTTAATCGTATCCTGAAGAAGCCTGTAATAATTCTGCAAACACTCAACACCCTCCTGAGAAACAATCCCTGCCTCAATCTGATGCTTTTCCTCACGAGCCAAACGCTTCAACTCAACATAAGCGGCAATAGGGTCAGACTTGAACGTCCTGTAAAGAATCTCCTGAATCTGGGTATAACGAGGATTGACAAAACGGGCACAAGCAGGCCTTGAGAGCATACCATAAGCAAACTTCTGACCAACCAACTGCTTGTAAATAACAGCAAGCTCAGACAACAACTGCACCTGAGCTTCATCATACTCAATATCCCGCTTCTGAACAAAAACGAGCTGGGTAACAACACCAACCTCAGCAAGAGCATTAATAGTAAGAGCCATCAACCTAGGCTCGTCCTCCAAACTGGGAAAGAAAGGACAGGCTTCACAATCTACACGGAGAGTAATTTCTTCGCCTTCACGTATAAGATCGTATTTACCGCACTCCACTGCCCCACCTCTTTACTACTAACATAGAGTCACGCAAGTTTAATTATGATATTTCCTGATTTAACTCTAATAATATATAAACATTTATGTATCCTCGCTATTAAACCTAACCAATGCCAGACGAACTAACACCGCCGGAACCAGCAAAACAAGGATTCTTCTCACAGAAAGCACCACCTCCTGCAGACACGAGCGGAATGACAGAACAAGTAAACCTGATGGCAGCAAGAATGAGGGTGGGAGAGGAAAGATACAGCGAACTACGCAAAAACTCACTCGTAGTAGAACAAAACATGCTCAGCAACCACAAAAAAGCAATGAACGAAATCAAAACACTGCAAACAGAAATCAGCGAGCTAAAAAGAAGCATCACAGCAATAGAAGACAAAATCATCACGATCATCAAAGAATTAAGACTCACAGCAAGAAAAGAAGACATAGACGTAATGAAACGATACTTAGACCTATGGAACCCCGTGAAGTTCATCACAAACGACCAAGTAGAAAAGATTGTAGACGAAAAACTAGGCAAAAAAGAAACAGAAAAACCGCCAAGCTACGACAGCCCGACATAAGGTTTAAAAACAATCACAATCATATACAACAAAAAAGAGCTGAACCATGGCATTAATGGACATATTCAAGAAAAAAACACCAGAAGCGCCAGCTTATCCCATGCCTGCAGGAATGCCGGCAGAAGCGCCGCCAATGCCTTCTGAAGTACCAATAGCGCAAGTAGTCAGCATGCAAACACAAGGACTCTCAAACAACCAAATCATACAATCACTGCAAAGACAAGGATTTGCGCCAACACAAATCTATGACGCGCTGGCGCAGGCAGAAGCAAAGAAAAGCATAGAGCCGATGGAAGGACCAACAGAAACACCAGCAATGCAAAGAACAGAAAGAGCTCCAACACACCCAGAATCAGAAGCAATAGTTGAACAAATAATAGACGAAAAATGGCACGAATTACAGAAAGACCTGGGAAAAATAACAGAATGGAAAGACATGATGAGCTCAAGACTGGACAAAATGGAGCAAAGCATGACAGACGTAAGAACAGACCTTGACGGACTACACAAAGCAATAGTTGCAAGAATAGGAGAATACGACAAGACATTAATGGACGTGGGAACAGAAATAAAAGCCATGGAAAAAGTATTCCAAAAAGTACTTCCGGAGCTCACAGGAAACATACAAGAACTTTCCAGAATAACAAAAACAGTAAAAGGGAAATAAAAATTATTGAATTTTTCTAACCGCTCTGGTTTTACGAACTGAATTTTCTCTCCTCGCATTTGCAAGAGGGAGAGAAAAACACCCAAGATGCTTGGGCAGAGCGGATTTAATAATCAAAATAGGCTTATTCCGTCTTAGCCATCTGGCGCATAGTAAAGAACGCCACCATCATAACCAAGACCATTCCCAAAATCTTCGGGTGGAACAAGGTCTGCCAGAAACCATACTCGGAAAAAGTAGACTTCTCAGCACCAACACTAGAAACATTGCCTGCAGTCAGCTTCTCAAGACCAACCTCCTCATTCAGCACGGCAGCAAGAGAACCAGCACCAATAACAATCATAATAGCCATAGCCCAAATACCAACACCATACTCGCCGCTGGTAACAAACTCAGTAACATCCTTCTGAGTATAGCCAAACATCATAAACACCAAAATAAACAAAATAGTGAAGACGACAAACAAAACAAACCAAGGAGCCATCAAATTAATAGTCTTCATCGCAATAGAAGAAAACAAAGTCATAACAGCAGCAATAACAGCAATCAAAGCAGCCATGCCCTGCTTTTCCTTAAACCACGAAGTCTGGGAAAGAACAGCATAAACAAGAACCAAAACCAGCAAAAACGGAAAAATACCGCTAAACTGCTTCAAAGCCGCAATATCAAGAAACGTTGCCATCAGGGCTTCCCCATCCATTTACGGACAGTCTCATGCATTTTCTCAGGACCAGCAGGCTTAAACGCGTAATAAATAACAAAAGACGTAACCAAAATCACGATAATCACTGCCTGAATCGCAGGATCACGCAGGAAATCAAAAGAACCCGGGAAAAACCCAGGGAAAACGTCCATCAAAAACCTAACAATCAAAACGCCAGCAGCAATCATACCAATCAAAAGCTGCAAAGCAGGAAACTCCTTAGAGCCAGGAGTGCTAACAATGCCGAACAACAAAACAACAGCCAAGATAGCAATAAGCAAAATAGCCGCATTCGGCAAAAGCAAATTAATCAAAACTATCGGGTCGTACTTTGAAGGATACAAGCCAACCATGTGAGGAACAGCAACAGCAAAACCAATTATAAGAGCAAGAACGCCATTAATACGACGGTCACCAACCATCTTTGGCTCTTCACTAACAGGCTTTCCGTCTTTTCCCAATCTTGGGGTCTGAAACAATTTAACCTGCTGCAAAATGCCAAAAATCAGGGCAAAAATCAAAAGAGCTGGAAGGACAAAATCAATAAAACCATAGCTCTGCAAGTACTGAACAATAGTGCGAAGCTGTTGTCCTCCAGTAGAATGCTCAAAGACCATATTTCCTAGTCACCCGCCTCCTGCCTCTCCTCCTCTACCGCCTGCGGCAGGCGGGTGTGTTGGCGGTGGTCCAACCCAGACGTTCAGCCAGTTAGCAAAGCCCTGCTCGCCGCCAGGCTCGCGGATGACAAAGTATCCGACAAGACCGAGCACCAACAGGATGATAAGCAGTGCCTGAATCGCAGGGTCTCTCAGGAAATCGAACGTCGGCCAGTAGCCAGGAATCATAGCCATCAAAATCACAAATATCAACAAGCCAACAGCAAACAAAGCAATAGCCCACAACAACAAGTTAGGAATAGTTCCTCCAGCCATGCCCAACAACAAAACAACACACAAAATAGCAATCAAAAGAACGGCTGTGTGAGGCAAAAACGAATTAATAATGTAAACCGGGTCAGAAGCCTCAGGATACATGCCAATGATGTGAGGAACAACAACCATTGCGCCAACAATCAAGGCAAGAACGCCGTTAATACGACGGTCAGGCTGACCCTGAGCGTTTTTGAACAAAGCAACCCTCTGCAAGACAGCAAACACTAACACAAAAATCAACAAGAACGGCAACAAAGCATCAATCAAACCCCAGTCGTAAAGATACTGGAAAACATTGCGACTTCCGTAAGCACCAATCTGAAACAGCATTTTTCAACCTCCTTTACTCTCTTCCTCTTTTTTAGGCTCCCTCATAATCCAATACATAAAAAGAATAACCGCTACTATTAAAACTATCGCAGCAACAGCAGCATTAGTGTAAAACTGAGACAGCCAGTCCCAGAACACCTCAAGCCAAGTCCTGCCATCTGCAGCAGTAACAGCATCCAAAAAAATAATAACAATCGCAACAGCCATCACAAACATAAAAGCAGTACGCCAGCCCTTCTCAAGCGAAACACCCTTTTTCTCAATCTCCTCCTTACTATAAAACGAGCCAACAAGCATCAGGAAAAACACCAATAATAACAACAAGATAACAATCTCACTACTAATCTTTGTAATAGCAGAAACGAGCTTGGAACTGGCAACAACAAGGAAAGCAACAACAAAAGCAACCATAGCGTTAAGGTTCTTCTTGGTATAATCCTTTTCCTTGAACTTCTCAGTGCCAAAAAGCTTGGTACGCTCCAAAATAGCAAAAGTAATAGTGAAAACAAGAATAAACGGCAAGAGAACATCGTATACTCCTAATTCTCTAAAGAATCCCAAGACACCGCCTAAAACAGTTTCAGCCATAGTTCACACTCTTTTGCCCAACAAATGATTTTGTGGTTATATAAATGTTACGGTGAAGCCAAGAGCAATTTTAGAAAGTCATAATGCTCTTGGCTAATGTCAAAAAGCAAAGTTTTTTGACATGATAAGATTTATAAAGCACGACGAAAGCTAAAATATCATGCTAAACAAAAAAGCCTTCCAGGAAATGAGAGCACAAATGGAACAATTTGACTCTCTAAGAGAACAACTAATACTACAAAGCAGAACAGTGCTCAAATCCAGCAAACAAGCAATATACGCAGCACACAGAGGAGACATGAAAGAAGCAGACAAACTGCTATCTGATGCGAAAAACATCATAAAGAAAATAGATTTGATAATCAAGAAAGACGTGCATTTGGCAAACGTAGGAGCATATTCTGACTGCCTGGAAGAATACACAGAAGCATCCTGCTATGTACACTATCTCAAAACAGGACAAATACCAACACCAGAAGACCTGGGAATAGACACAGATGTGTATTTACCAGCGCTTTCTGATGTTATAGGAGAACTCGTAAGAAAAGCAGTCAACAGCGCAATCAAAGGAGACTACGAAACAGCACTCGCAATAAAAGACACTGCAGGCGAACTATACGAAGAACTAATGCTTTTCGACTGGAGAAACAGCCCAGCAAGAAAAAAGTTTGACGCAATAAAATACGGACTGGAAAAACTAGAAGACCTTGCTTTAAAAATAAAGTTCAAGAAATAAACGAACAAATCGCCAAAACTTTATAAACCGTCACAAAAAATCACATTCTATGAAAAGAACACACACTTGTGGAGAACTAACCAAGAAAGACCTGCAAAAAGAAGTAGTGCTATGCGGATGGGTCCACACAAGAAGAGACCACGGAGGCAAAATCTTCGTAGACCTACGAGACAGATACGGAATAACACAAGCAGTCTTTGACCCTTCTCACAACAAACAAGCACACGAAACAGCACAGCATATC
>CAYUHB010000020.1:0-8504 GCA_964444355.1 uncultured Methanosarcinales archaeon | reverse complement strand
ATTTATAAATAACACCGGAATGGTATTCTGACGGAAGATTTATAAAGTTACGACTATACAATAGTTACTTTTGGGGGACCATGGTGCAGTATGTTCGTGATAATGAGAGACCTGAGAATCTGGAACGAATCGTAGACAGGTCTACAAGCCCTTCTTTGCTGATAAAAACTGGGCACGTGGAAGCAATTTCTTCTCTTCTTGATGCCTTATCTGCGGGCGGATGGAATGTTCTCGCTACAGAAGATGAAGAATTTTATAAAGTTCTTGCAACTGAAGGCGGATTTGATATCTTGTTGAATCACACTCCTGAAAATAAAGTCAGCGGCTATTACCGGGTACAAACACAGAGGAGGGAAATTGCACTCGAGAATCCTGCAGATGCAACACAAAGCGTTTTCCAACTTGACAAAGCGTTCATTGAAATCGCAAATCCAAATATGGCTTTTGTCGGCCCTATCGAAACGTTTGATGCATTTCGCAACACCGTTTTATCAAGCGTGTATCTGCCTGGCAACAAAATTGCACGAAGCCAGCCAGAAGCAAACACGGGTTTAGTTATTCTTGACCCATCAACCGGCGAAGAATATCAAGATACCGAGATTCCTGTAATTAAAGTAACAGACCGGAATGAAACCGAGGGATATGCAATAAAAAAAGCTGATTTGAAAAATGAAGTCTTACTTATCGGCATGCTGAGACAAGCTCTGGCAGGCTATTATAAAAAAGACGTCAATCACCCAAGAAAAATAATTTGTGTCCAGACACAACCGCAAATGCCTGTTTTTAACTGGTTAGATGATATTGGTCATAGAGTAACTACTCTAACACCTGATAAGTTGAAAAAGGCAGATAAATTATTGAGCAAAAAAACCAAGTCCAGAGAGTCATTTTATCAAATTCTGCCTCGAGATACTGACGTCATTATTGGCGAATTGTCTAACGAATATTTGCGGTTTATTGAAAACTTAAAATCTTCAAATCTTTTAGACTTCCAAGCATGCGCCATTGGTTCTTATAAAACAAGCAGCGACAAACTCCTTTCCTTGCTGTTTCTGCTTTCGAGCGGAAACGCATTCATTCGTCCTGAACAGAAAGGACTTCACATGTTAAGAATTTTATTGCGCAATTTAAACAGAAAAAAACGACTCCCATTCAGGTCCTTTTATGAAAAATGGGAGAATGAAAAAATAGCATCAGTCTGCAAAAATGCAGAAAAACACATTTATGCCGGTGAAATCAGAGGACACGAAGTGAAAATAGGCGAAGCTCTTGTTTCTCTTTTCGGTGCAATATCAGCCGCGCGAACCAGTCTTCCCATTGCCAACTTAATTTACTGCATAAACCATTTAAGAGACGCAAGACCTGAGATAATGAGGCTATTGGAGCTGAGGGTTCGTAATAATTATGAAGCCCTCGAAAGAGGAATCGATTTAGGCGATATCAAACGCCATTTGGCCACGAGCTTCAGCAAGGATCCATTCCGTGTTCTGGTGCAAAATCTCAGACGCGGAGTCGTTGTAACCAAATATCCTTCTCACTACGTTCTTTATAACAAAGTACGCCTCCTTGACGAGGCAGAACGATATACCAAAGTTTATGATTTTTTCACACGTTTGAATCGCAGGTATTCAACCACGTCTCAGGAAACTTCACACCCGGTTGAATTATCTGAACTAGTCTGGTCCAAAAAACTTGATAAGGATATGCATCTTCTTGTAGAAAGACAGGAAATAAAAGACGAAACGCTGCTTGATTTTCTCCACTCACAAAAAGATGCCGATGTGATTTCTAAATGTTATGAGGCTGCCGTAATACAAGCCGCCAGAACGTCTGCACAAGGACCCCTTTCGGCTGCACAAAACGTGGATGATTTGGCCTCTTTCTGGAGTTCACGATTTGATGTGCGAATCAAAGAACCATTTTATGAAGGATTCAGCAAATTATTCAATCTTCAAATTTCCGATTCTGACTTTTCAGCATTATATTCGGCACTTGATGTAGTTTGGAACCACCTGTCTCAACAAAAATTTATTTCGGGCTTTTATTCTGACAGATGGCCAGGAAATCTCGGCAGAAGAGAGAATGGAGATTTGTACAATTTCGGCTTCCGATTATGTTACTGCCTTCCTTCAATTATTGAACAGGTCACAGTATTTCAGCATACAGATTATTTGACTGCAAATTCGGTGGATGACAAAATTAAACAAGTTGCTAGTTTTGTAAAAACGTTTTTCGAAGAATTTGACAATTCAACCGGGGAATTCAACAAGATTGTCGGCCAATACGAATCAAATCCGAAACAGTTCATTTTGGATGAAATCCGCAGAGACATAGACAGATGGAAGGAATATAAACTTATGCCACGCACAACTAAAGATTTAATAGAAGACCCGATAAACATGAGTTTTGCTTCAAAAGACTCGTTAACCAGAATTTTCTTGTATCCCAACCAGGAAACCTTGGCTCAAATGCTGGAAATATCAGAATCATTGTTAGACAATTCTTCGGACATGATTTTCTCCCAACTATACGGCTATGCCGTTTCTGGTAAAAAAGCATATGATCAAATTAAGCCCATGATTGCAACTGCAAGAAGTGTAGAGGTCCTCCAGAGCAGAGTATGCAGGCAATTTAAAAAAGACCCGAAACTCTGCTCCAGACTTAAGAGTATATTTTCTGCATTGCCTGCAAATGCGAATGCCAAAATAGTTGAAGCTGAGCTGATTGATGAATTATATGAAAAACCCACAAGGTATTTTGACCTATTGAAAGGGTTTTCACAAAACCTGTCCCGCAGACAAACAATGCACGAATTCGAAAATGGCGATTTTGAAAAAGCGTTGAATGAAAAATATATTCCGGCTCATTTTGTTGCCATGATGGAACGAGGGCTTATTGCAGGAGGAGCAGTTCTCAAATCCATGTCAGATATTAAATCGTATGATCATCCGCTGGACCCTGAACAGGTTCCCCAATATTCAAGATCCCCGGAACTAGTCAAAATGTGCCTGCAAAATTCCATCAAAGCAGCAGAAGTAACCCGGCACATGTTTGGTGAGAAAAATCCGGAATTGGCAAAAGCAGCTGATGCGATATGCAACTTTGGCAAATCAATATACAATCATATTTCTTCTTTAGAACAACAACCCCATATATGAACCCTGCATATTGAAAATCATCTGGGTCATTATGATAGTATAATGCACAAGAGGCGCATCCTTGCCTTTCTCAAGCATGGAAATAGCCTTGCTGACGATTTTTTTCCTGTTTTGGGCCAATATGCCAACACTTTCCTGATTAAACTTGTAAAACTCAGTATAATATATTTCAAACAAGTCAGTAACCTGTCCGAACATAGATGCAGCTTCATGCGAAAACTTGTATTTTGGATGATCCCTGATGAATTGAGCAAAATACTTCAGCTCATCACAGTATTTCTCCATCTCCCAAATGATAGTGTAGATAAACGCCGTTTTACGATAATTTTTGTAACCCTTCTTGTTCAATAAACGCTGACAGAAGTTGCATAAACGATTAATGGAAATCTCCATTGCAATCACATTATTCAGCTTTTGAACATCAGCCTTGTGCTCTTTGAGAATCTCTGCAAGGTTTTTGCCCATCGATACAGCCATAAGAAAAACCCTGCGCAATGCAGTGTCAAACTCTTCAGGAGTCTCTTTTGAAATGGACTTAATGAGATAACGATTTTCTGAATGGTCAAATACTTCGTAACCCGGAAGGTCTTCGTTCAAGAATTTAGGCAGCTTCTCTAGGTTTTCAGGAGATTTGAAATGAATTTCAACTTCATCATAGCCTGCCTTATAAATAGCAGCAATCGAACGAAGAGTGAAAAGACCGTACTGGTCTGCATCAATCTTGATTTTTTCGACCAAAGGCTCATTTGTTTGTGGTGAGACAGAAATCTTTGTTCCTTCGACATTCAATTCAAGCTCGTCACCCTTCTTGATATTGTTTGCAATACACCACTTTCTAGGCAAAGAAACAAGCTGTGTTGAATTAGCAATCTGAATTACTTTTCGTCTCATCCCACTCCCCCTACAATTTTTCTATATTTTGCTCTGATTTGATAAATTGCGGTTTTTGTATATAAATCTTTCTGATTTATAAAGATTTAACGATTATATAAGTTTTTTGAACAAATTTCTCAGAACTTATAATTTGGTCCTTTTTTTAATATTCCATAGACATTCTTGTCTCGGTAAGAGTGTTGAAAATCTCAAGCGCCTGGTACATATCAAAAAGGAAGAGAACTTCATCAGGAGGCACATTCTTTGTCTTGGCTATCAAATCACTGTAGATTTTTTCCTTAAGCTCAGTGATCTTGTGAACCTTCTCCAAATCAAACTTGTAAAACAGGTCATAAAACATACTGTATGATTCGCAAATATGCTCCATTATCTCGTAGCTTTCAGGCATAAGTTTCTTGTTATAGTTCAACAAATTACGAGCAGTTTCCTTGGCAATGTCAATAATCTTGTCCAACATTGAAATCGTGTGATACATAAAATGTGTGTTCTTGGTTTCATCATGGCGCTTGTTTATCAAACGCAAAGAATGGCTGATGAATCTCGTGACATTATCGTGCTTTCCTTCAATAGACTGAAGAAGCACCCTATCGTTGTTTTTTGCAGCAATTATCAAGTCTTTGCTAGTATCTGAGATAAGAATAAAGGTCCTGCGCAGAATATTGTCAAGCTCTTTCGGATCAGCATTTGAAATCACTTTCAGGACGCTGTAGCCTTTCTTTTCCTCAACTATCTCCAGACCAGGGCACCTGTTAACTTCCTGATGGATGACTGCGCTGACGCTGATGTCCTGGTCTAAACGGTAGTGGTGGGTAGTAGGATGACTGCAAGCCAATTTTATCTCATCGTAGCCTTTCTTATATAAACCTCTTATAAGATGCATAATTGAAGTCCTGTCAAGCTTTGTAATATCAACCTCAACACTCTCGCTTTGAAGACCTTTCTCAGTTGTTACAGTAAGCCGGCAGCCTAAAGCCTCAACCTCCAATTCATCCCCCTTCTTAATGCCGCGCTCCACACACCACTTCCTGGGCAATGAAATCAACTGTGTAGACTCAGCAATCTGGATGACTTTGCGTCTCATATTTACCCCCTTATTGTTACTAAATGCAGTTTTCTATATAAATTTTTCTAAAAATATTAAATAAAGCCTCTTTTATATAAATTTTATATTCTATTAGGGAAAGATATAAAGAGCATTCTGCCTATAGAACACTTACGGTTGGGCGGAGGTGGGAGATGAGAAGAATGGAGTTTGAAAAGGTCTTCCCTGACCCGTTCGAGGAAGACGAAGAAGAAATCATAGAAGACAGACTGGATGAAGAATCAGCACGTGAGCTTGCCTTCGAACAAGGCGTTGAAGAAGCAAACAAAGAGATGATAGACGACTGGAAAGATGAGGAAGAATTTGAATAAAGTCTTCATCCGTGACACAGAAGAAATCAGGGATTTCGTAAGATTACACCAAAGTGATGAATGTTTTGATGGTTTCATTAAAAAGATGATGAGACGATGAAAAATCCAAGATTGGCTTTTTCAATGTTCCAGACATATGATGGATGATGTTTGGAGGTGTCTGTAACCGATGAAAAGAGCATACTGCGTGGGATGCGGGGAAATAATGGGGCTGTGGTGCCAGGACTCGTACGTATGCAGAATGTGCGTACTCAAAGACGAGCCAGACTCATAGTCTTCACTCACTACGACAATCCCGCCAGTCCGCAAGGGTTGGCGGGACTTGTTCTTATAATCACATGAATCCTTGTTTTGCCGCGCCTCAGCTGCGCTGAGGTGACATTTGTCTCCCCTTACATGCGTAGGGGAGAAAATGTCAGTCGGAGACCGCGGCTACGAAGTAGAAGAACCATGAAATGCCCAAAATGCTATAAGGAAGTCATAGGAGAAATCCAGAGCTTCTGCAGATACTGCAAGTACACATTTGACTCAGGCGGAGACAGATGGTTCAACAACGAAGATGAGACAATTCCTTTATGTGAACTGTAATTTTCTATATACACTTATATACCCCTGCTTTTTCTTAAATAACTATGAAATGCCCGAAATGCCACAGGGAAAAATACGGAGAACTCCAGTCAATCTGCAAACACTGCGGGCACTGCGAAGGAAGCGACAGATGGTTTTCTGAAGAAGACGAAACAATATCAGTCAAACTAGGGCCTTAAGCTGATTTCCGGTTGTTTTGGAAAACTTATGGTTTACATCACTCATTCCTGAAAAACTTACAACCAACCACGGAAACTTTTCAACTTTTGCATCGATAAAAACTTTAATTAGTTCGTCTTATGCTATTCTGAAAAGTAAAACTAATAGTTATACCAAAAGTTTTATATAGAATGAAAGAAAAAATCATAGAATTCGAGAAGCACGCGATGCATCGCATATGGCAACGCGGAGCAAGATTTGGTTTGGATTACTTTGAATCAGAAAACCGCGCCAGGCAAACAATATTCAACGGCGCAAAATCAACGCACAAGCACATAACCGGCAAAAATCCAATTTACTACCAATATTTTAATGATGGTCTTGCATTTTATGTTGTTTGCAAAGAACACGAATTTCCAAAACAAGTGTACGTTCGTGTAATAACGGTTATTATTGAGCGGGGAAGAGAATGAGAAAACACTTATGTATCGACTGCGGAATTGAAATGAAAAAATCATCGACCAGGTACAAGAGCCTAAAAATGGAATTATTGCAATGCCCAAAATGCAAGGTTCAAGTATACACTGAAGAACAAGCCCATAAAGCAATGCTTAAACTTGAGAGACAAAGACTCAAAGAAGAGTATACCAAAAAAACCATAAAAATAGGCCACAGCTGGGGATTAACATTCCCTAAAGACATCATTTCCGTATTTGACCTGAAATCCAAAAAACTCAGGATACACCCAAACCTTGCAAAAAACAGGATAGAGATCGCTGTCGAATAATCAAAAATCCCTTATTTTCCCAAACGCCATAACCTCACGAGTTTTATCGTTCACAATGTAAACGTCAAAATTCGAGATATTCTTTATTAACGGGCTCAACACCTCTTTTTTCAAGACATCAGAACCTTCTGTCAACGGATTAAAAGAAGGCTGAACGATTAAAACAGATTTTTTGTATTTGCCTCTCAAGAAACACTTGAATTTTTCAGCCTTAGCTTTCTCTCTTAATGTTATTGCAGGATGCTCGTGACCGATAATGATGATTTTAGAAGGCTTTTCAGGAATGTAATCGCCGTGAGCAATCAAAATGTCCTTGTGACGCGCTTCCTTAACCTCTTTAATCTGCTTTTTCCTCGCAATAGGACTGAAAATAGTATCATGATTGCCCTTAACGGCAAGAATTTCAATATTCTTTTTCTCAAAGTACTCAATCAATCTCAACACTTCACGCCACTCCTGCACGCTAATCGTGCCAAACTCGTGCTTAATATCGCCATTAAGAATTACTTTCTCAACAGGAACCTGAGAAAGAATCCAGTCCAAACGCTTTATTATCTGCTTAAACATCGTCTTAGGAACAAGAACACCGCGCTTCTGCAAAGCTTCCTCATAGCCAAGATGCAGGTCTGAGATTATGAGTGTTTTTATGTCAGACAAGTAAATGCACAGGTCAATGGCGTAAATGTTAGGGGATAGCTTGAGCATAAGTCACCGTTCAATCTCAAGACGAATTTTGTCTAATAGTTCTTTTGTTCTTTTTTTAAGAATTTGAAATTCCTCCTCTGCCAAGGTGGTTCTTGTTGAATATTGCATTTTTTCACGTATATCAAGAATCCTGCTGCTGTGCGCCAAGTCCATGGTTATGTCTTTATCAAAGATTTCTTTCAAATCAGCAGTAGAAAGGAACTTAATCTCATTTTTAGCAATCAAATCTTCAACAAGAGCAAATGTGCACGACTGATTTCGCGACTCATAACCGTGCTGAGCGAGAATTGCCAGCAAACCATGATAAAGAGCATAAAATGCCGCGCTGGCAGACCAATCACTATACTGCAAATCGTGAAAACCGGATATTGCTTCAAAGTTATGCATTGCTTTGGCAAGATGACCCTGAACAGCTTCAGCAGAAGAACTTATCTTTCTCAGGCCCTGATGGCGCTCGCCACTCTTCCTGCCTTCTTCAAAACACCTCTCAAGCTTATTTGCTGACATTCTTCACCACCTTCACAAGGGCGTCAAAACCCCAAAGCACTACGCCATTACGCAAAGCCTCTATCACGATAACATCATCCCGTTGAAGGTTCTCCTTCAAATCATCCATCGTCTGGACGATATCCTGGATTTTCACTGGAACCAAATCCTGAACTTTAGCCAATGCTTTTTTGTAAGACTCAAAATCCCTGCGCTCAAGAACAAACAAAACATCAAGGTCGCCAGGCTGTTTTTTACCAGTAATATAAGAACCGAAAAGTATGCACGCTTTTGCCACAGATTTGAGAGGCTTA
>CAYUHB010000019.1:4873-8580 GCA_964444355.1 uncultured Methanosarcinales archaeon | reverse complement strand
TTTTGGCAGTTTTCCCTGTTCAATCCTGCGTACGTCATCTGTTAACTGCTCGTAATCAGGATATCTCTTTTGAGGAACAGATTGCATCATTTTTGCAAGTATTTGCTCTATGCCTTCTCTCTGAATGTCTTTTTCCGTAAGTAAACTCTGGATTTTCTCTCTTTGTACTGCCGCAGTCTCGAGTTGCATTCTTGTCATCGCGTCAAGTTTGGATTTGGTTTGCAGCGGGTAACTGTTCGTCATTAAATGGTATAAAGTTGCACCAATTGCGAACTGGTCGCTTTGCCAGGTTGCTCTTTTTGCATCGATTACCTGTTCTGGAGGCATGTACAGTATTGTTCCCATAGACATTCCTGTTGCTGTTCTTTTTTCCTGCTCGTAATCGTCTGACATTAATCCAAAATCTGCTAATTTGACTGATTTCTTTCTATAAAATACGTTGTCTGGCTTTATGTCGCGGTGAACGATTCCCCTGGCCTTGATTTCGTTTCCTACGCTTATCAGGCTTTTTAGTACGTGTAAGTGGAAGTCTGTTGATCGTTTGCAGGTATCTGCAGGATTTAATGCTCCATCCATGTATTCCATAAGAAGAAAAGGAAATCCTGTTTCTGTTTGCCCGTGGGCAAAATGGTAGACGAAATTTTTGTGGTATAAACCTGCAATTCTGGCCAGTCTTGGATCTCTAATGTCCATTTGTGCAGGTGTGAATGAGAATTTTACTGCAACATGGTTGTCTGGAAGAACGCCTTCCTTTTTGCAGAAGTCAGTTAAAGTTGATTTGACGCCATCTTCACTCATGCTCCGCAGTTCTTCTTTTGCTTTTTTCTCGGCAATTGCATAAAGTCCGTTAGAAGTGGGATTTCTTCCCAAGTGCTGGTGAAGCAAGACTGGAAGCAGGAGGCTTCTATATCCATTTTCTTCTAATTTTTCAAAGTCTAAAAAGGCTTTGTATACAGCGCCCTGGGCACCGTCTCCAAGAGGGTCTTTTTCAACGTGTATGGCTTTGGCTACTGGGTGCCTTGATCTTAAAAATCCGTTTCTGTTGGCTATGTTTCTGTAAAAGCCTGAAGGTACTGAAGACCTCGGGTCTTCCTTTGTTGTGCCTTCTACAGTGTCTGCAGGACAGTTCTTTTCCATGCAGAATAGTCATATTTTCCTCTTTATAAATCTTTCTATTTTTTATCACTATCCAGTGACACCAAATATGCCTAGCATATAACCAGTACGAGTATGCCGGGAACGGGATTGCCCGAGTTATACGAGGGCTCCCAAAAAATCCCTGGATTTTTTGAGGATTTCAAATCCCGTTCCTAACAGTTGAACTGAAAGCACGAAGTGCTGTGAAGAAAACGATGCCGGGAACGGGATTTGAACCCGTGTCTCAGCCGCGAGAGGGCCGAATACTTGACCGGACTATACTATCCCGGCGTCAAGGAATTAAGAAAATTAAGCGTTTAAAAAACTATCTGCGGTAAGCTGATTTTAGGAGTTCGACATCTTTAGGCGTGTAAGGGGTGAATAATCCTGGTTGGTTTGCTTCCTTCACCAGCATTTCGTAGACTTGCCTAAGTCCCGATGTCACTATTGTTGGGTCAAGTAGCCTGTCTATCACGTTGAGAAACATTTTTCCCATTGCTACCTTTCTGATTTGTCCGCGTGGTAGAGGGTCTCCTTGAAAATTACATATGGCTGTCGCATAGTCTGCTGGAGTTGCTGGATTTGTTTCAGTTGCTCTATTTGCTACTTCCTCCAGAGCATTTGTTTCCACTTGCACCGCCCTGCTTCTTATTCTTATGGGCCCGCTTTTGGGTTTTTGTTCTGGGTTTTTAGGATCGTATTTTTGTACCGGCATTACTAGTTCTTCTTTTGTTCCCCACGACAAGTACGTATACGGAAGTACGTTTGTCAGAAGATGTGCTGTGGCAAATGCTGTGCCAGCGTAGTCGTGCGCTTTCAGCACAGAAGTCATCCTGGGCATCGGGCATTCTTTGAAAAAGTCTTTCTTTCGATTTATGTATTCTCCATATAGGACTTTTATAAACTGTCGTGATGTATACGGTGGCGTCATGCTCAGCTTTGTATTTCTGACTGCAGTTTCATCGTCTAAAAAGAGCCCTTCCGAGAAATCATACAGCACAGCCGCTATCCTGTTTCCTCTGTGGGTCGTCATGCAGTTTTCAGGTTTGACGTCCCTGTGGACGATGTTTAAGGAGTGCATAAACTCCAGAGCGTGCAGAACGTCCCAGAGAAACATTGCTATCCTTACTGGATTGCCTTGAATTTGTTCAAATGCAGAGTCCAAAAAGCTGACTTTTTTCCCTGTTTCTTTTGTTTTCTTGTCTGTTTCAATCTCGCTTTCCAAAAGTTCAAGCACTATGTATGTTAAGTCGTCATCTCTGAAATCGTGCATTCCGATTATGTTGGGTCTGTTTACAAGTTTGCCTGATTTGAGTCTGTCTGTGATTTCTTCGTGTATTCCAAATAGAAGGCTGCGCTCTGTTCTCATTTTCTCTTTGAAATAGTTTCCTATGTACAGAGGGACCTTTAGTATGTACGATTTGCCATCTTTTACTACCTTGTATACTGCATTGTTTCCTCCCACGCCCAGGAGTCTTAATACTTGGTAGCCGTCTATTTCTTTTCTGCCTGCTTCTGCCTCTCTAAGAAAGCACATTTCTGGGCTTGGTGTCCTGTTGCGTTCATGGATGTCCAATGTCTCCAGCGAGCCCTCGTAGCTTTTAACGTCGACAGTGTCGCTGCCTCCAAACGCTTCTCTTAACTGGTCGATGTCAACAGCACTGCCGGCGGGAGGTGTGGCAAAAGCTGCTGCTTCTGTGCTTTTCTTGGGTGCTGAACTGGTTTTTTCGCCACCGCTTCTTTTCATCTCATTTAGCCAGTTTTTCGGATCCGGCCAGTCTGATGGCTTGCGCATAACCTTTTTCATGGCATTTTCAGGGAAAAAAGGACGTTTTAAGCATTTCCAGACTCTAAAGAATAGTTTTCAATACCTATTGGAAAAAGAAAAAAAATAAAATTTATCTTCCTTTTTCAATTGTATAGACTTCTTTCAGCGCCACAACGACTGCCGCAGCTGCTGTGAATGCAATGAATGCCTGCAGTATGCTCTGAATCGGCTCTCCGAATCCAGTGCTTAACGCAACTCCTGCGCTTATAAGCACTAATGCTGCCAACAGGAAGTCGTGTGCTTCTTTTGTTGTAACGTTTAGCAGTCCCACAACAACACCCAGTATTACCAGTATTGTGGTTGCGTTTGCCATGTCCATCCATCCAAGAAGGATTGACACGACGATACCAACATAGAACGCCAGTCTTCCGATTTTTTCCATTTCCATCAAACATCACCTCTATATTTTCGTTATGAAGGCTTATTTAAAAAAGTTACGCCGTTTTATGTTTAGGCCTGCTAGAATTCTTTTGTTTAAAAGATTTTTGCATTCTTTTTGCATTACAGGAAAGATTTGTCTGTTTTTGGACTGTTTCTGGACTTGGTTTCTTTAACCAGAAAATCTTCATATATTTTGAAGACTACACTAGTAATTAAATGGCAACTCAAACAGAACAGACAGCAGAAATTCCTTTGAATGGAATTGGGGCGATCGGCAGGATTAAAAATCCAAAAGTATTAGACACCATTATATCCCAAATGCCAGAAGGTTATGTTGCCTGTGACTTTCTTAATAGAACTG
>CAYUHB010000019.1:0-4863 GCA_964444355.1 uncultured Methanosarcinales archaeon | reverse complement strand
ATGCCTCAAACAAAAGCACAAGAAAGATACGAACATGACCATTCCAGATGGGATGCAAGCGATGAAAAATTAATGAAGATGTACACAAAAGAAGACCTTATCCTGCAAAGAGATTTCTACAAAAGCAGATAAATATATCTTTCTAACCGACATATTTTAAGATGTGATGCTTCAAACTAAAAGCCAACGGAATAGAGTATTAAACCGAAAGTTTTAAATATAACAGTATAGATATAATATTATATCTCTGGTGATATATATGCTTTCGAAGACTGAATCAAGGATTTTGGAACTAATGTTTGATGATTTAACCAGAGAATACTCCATTCTCGAGCTGGCAAAAACACTAAGACTACCTTACCCGCAAGTGCACAGGACAGTAAAGTCATTAATCGAAAAAGGACTGCTTTTGAGCGCAAAAAAAGGCAGAACAACTGCGCTCAAAACCAAAACGGAGGTGTGCAAGGAATACATCAGCACAGAACTATCCAGACGGGATAAAAGCCTGCAGAAATATGGCAATCTGGCGATAGTTCTTGAAGACGTAGAGAAAATAATGCCAGTACAATTTATTTGTCTTGTTTTTGGTAGTTATGCTAAGAATAAAGCAACCAAAACGTCAGACATCGACCTATTATTCATAATACCTGACGAGCATGATTTCAAGGATTTTGAAAGCAAGGTCAAAACAATGCTAACAGTGCCGAGAACAGACATTAACATAACTACAGAACAAGGCTTGCTGGAAATGTGGCAAAAGCCAGGACAGCTAAACGTCGGCAACGAGCTACTGAAAGGGCATATTATACTAAAAGGAGCAGAAGCATTTCTCTATCTGCGGAGGAAATACTATGCTGGATAAGCAAGAAACCAAATCAATCATAACAAGACTAATCAGCGAAGGAATAATCACTAAACCAGTGCCGGGAACAAAAGAATTCTTCCTGAACAAAAGCACAGAATCACTACAATTATCAAAAAGAATCATGGAAATCGCAGAAACAGAAACACTCAAAAGCTACATGTGGGCAATAACAACCGCGTATTATTCAATGTTTTTCGCAGCCACGGCATTATTAGCTCATTTCGGGCACAAAATTGACTCGCAAAAAGGAATCCACCGCTTAACATACCACGCACTAGCCTACTATTTTCTCATTGCTGACAACAAGCTACAAAAGCACTTCATAGAAGAATACAAAGACATGTACGATAATGCTGAAGACCTGCTTCAAATAAGCGAAGAAAAAGCGCTAGAAATGATAAAACACTTCGAATCAGAACAAGACAAAAGATCAAGGTTCACCTACGAAATGGGATGGATAGCAGAAAAACAAAAAGCCACAACCTCACTAGAAAGAGCAGAAGAATTCATCCTAGAAACAAGAAAACTCATGCAGAAATAAAACCAGCTGGTCACAAAACTGACCAGTAATAGTTCACATATATGAACTGACAGTTCACATAAAGCACAAAAAAAGACTCCACGCCCACGAAAATCCATCTTAACTGGGTGGTGAAAAACAAGCAATTCATTGTCGATAAAACAAATAATTCTACGTCAGCGGTCCAAATATGGAAAAACGCCGTGGCCCGGATTTGAACCGGGATATCCTTGCGGAAACAGGATCACCGAACCTAGGTTCCAGTCTTACGCTCGACATTAATGTCGATCTGCGCAGTACCAGGTTGTGCCACCACGGCAACTGGCGGTGGCGTGATTTGAACACGCGACCACCGGCTTATGAAACCGGTGCTCTAACCAGGCTGAGCTACACCGCCGTGTTATAAGGGCAGATTTAATGTCTTTAAAAGTGTTTTTGTTGCTGGCCTGACTGTGCGACATAATGAAGCCGAGAGAAGAGTCTTAAGCATGTTTGCAGAGCAAACATCTATTGAAATGCTTCTCGAGGCGTAATTAGGAGCACTTTTGATCAAACTTTTTCAAAAAGTTTGAGGTCTGAGCTACACCGCCATAACTAGACAACATTTAGCGACCATTTAAAAGGATTTCTGCCTGTCGGAAGTTTCAGATTTTCTTGTGAAACTTTTCTTTCAGGATTTTTTTATATTCTTCCTCAAAAACAATAAAGAAATCTTTTCCCGTGTAGTTGCAGTCTAAGCAGGTCCATCCGAAATAGCCTGCTTTTTGTATTGGGTCTTCCAATGGTATCATTTCAGCTACCTTGATATTTGTGCTTCCGCATTTTGGACAAAATTGGACGTCTTTTTTAACCGTCATCTTAACTCTGCTCTTATCTGTTCCTTTATTTTTCTCATTTCTTCCTTGGAAAGGTCTTTTTCAGGCCAGTGTTTTAGCCCGTCGTTTTTGAACCTTGGAATGATGTGCATGTGAGTGTGGAATATAACTTGTCCTGCTGCTGGCTTTGTGTTGAATATTGAGTTGAAGCCGTCTGCTCCTACTGCTTTCACTATTGCCGGCGCTATTTTTTTTGTTCTCGTCATTATGTCTGCAAGCACGTCGTCTGGAGTTTCTGTTAAATCAGTGAAATGTGCCTTTGGCACTATGAGTGCGTGTCCTGGGTTGCTCGGGTGTATGTCGAGAAATGCTACTATTTTGTCGTTTTCGTAGATGAAGTCTGCTGGTATTTCTCTTTTTATGATTTTGCAGAATATGCAGTCGTTCATTTTTTCGCAGTTTTTGGCTTTTTGGGCTTTTCTGCCGGCTTTTCGAGTTTTTTCAGGTAAGCGACATTTTCTGCATACTTTGTTTTCCTTCGTGAATCCCAGGGTAGTTTCAGTGCGCTGAATTGCTGGCAGGTCATTCCTGCTTCTTCTGCTTCTTGGCAGGTGAATCCTCTTGCTTTTCTTTTGGTTCCTCTGTGTAATACGTATGCCTGGTGCATTCTAGTCCTCCGAATCTTTGAGGAGACTCGCCGAAACTTGTTTCGGCGTTGCCTCCACGAGTTTGAGTATTTCTGTCAGCGTTGTTATTTTGTTTTCAACTTCTCTTCTTCCTTTTCTGTCCAGCAAATATGCCTTTATTCCTGCTGCTTCTGCTCCTTTGATGTCTGTTTCTATGCTGTCTCCTATTGATAAAACATCTGCTGGTTTGAGTTTAAGTTTTTTCATGGCTGCTTCAAACAATCCGTTTGTTTTGAGTTTGCCTTCTTCACAGCTTATGAATATGCCGTCGAACAGGTCGTTCATCTCAAATCTTTCAAGAACTGGCTCTACACTGCCTGATGGCGCGTTGCTTACCAGCGCTATCTTGATTTTTTTCGCTTTTAGCGCTTTTAGCGTGTCTATTGTGTCAGAGTATACGCTTGCCAATAGTCTGTTCTTGTTCCATACTCCTATCAGTTTTTCAATGACTATTGGTATTGGGTCTACGTCGAATGCCTGGCAGACTGCTTTGAATGCTGTTGCCTGGTCTTCGTATTTCTTCGTCATTAGAGCATTTTCGAATTTTTCTGCGAACTCGTTGAACGGCACATTTACTCGTAGTATGCCGTAGCTTTGCTTTATTGGCGAGTATGTTCCATTCTCGACCAATGTCCCCCAAAAGTCAAAAAACACTCCCTTAATCATATTATACTCGGGTAAGAGGGTCCTTTAAAAACATTTCTGTCGCTAGCTTTATATATCCTGTAATTTTAACAAAATTATGGGCTTTTTTATGGACCTTGTTGGACAGATTTTTGGCGCTTCTAAAGTAAAGCCTGATTATTCTGCTGAGCTTGAAAAGGTAAAAAAGGATTATGCCGAATTAAGGGTGCTTATGGAAGATTGGAGGAAATTGCTCCTGATTGAGTCTTGTCAAAAAAGATTGGAAGCCCTGAATAATGTAAACTATCATCCAATTGCTCTTCTTATTGTTGCTCATCCTGTGAAGGAGTTTCATGATACTATAAAGTATTACATCGAAAGGCTTGAGCTTGCCGTGCAGGGCGATGTAAAGGCGATAGATTACATTGAAGATACCAGGAATGAGAAGCTTCTCAATATGCTGAAACATTATAAGGAGCGTTTGCAGGGCAAGATCCAAGAGACTGTTGAAAAATCAGAAAAGGTTGTTGACTGGCCTGCGATCAAGGCAAAGATTTTGAGCGATATTGAGAGCCAGGAGAATATTTTAAGAGTTTACTTTCCAAAAAAGGGTGAGGAGAAGTATAAATTGGAACCATTTATCAGAGAGCGTTTGAACGCTTTGAACAGCCGCAGCAAGAGTCTTCCTGCCCGTCTTGTCTGGGCTTTGGTGCCAGGCAGAATCTATATTGACAAATATCTGGCTTTGCTCGACCAGATTATTGCTGCTGATGAGGAAAGCAGGAAGAATTTGGAAGTGGAACTGAAAGCTCTGGAACAAGAAATTGATGCTTTCTTGACAAAGGAATTTTTTAGAATCAGGCAAAAGTATTCTTACATGAACGCCATTGCTGCTTAGTGGACAGGGCGGGATTTGAACCCACGGCCTCATCGCCCCAGGTTGTACTAGAAATCTAGTGCAATTGCCAGCGACGCGTTCTACCGGACTGAACTACCTGCCCGTTGATTATGCATCGAGAATGAGTGTATAAAAACGTTTCTACAATATTTCCAGTTCATCTAGAATGTGCCATAAGAAATCTGTGCTTATGTAAAACAGTCTTTCAAGTCTTGCAAAGCGTATAAGTCTGGTTATTGGAAGGAATGGGAGTGATAAGAAAATCATAAGTATCCAGTGTTTTTTGCAGTATTCTAATTTCTTTTTTGCGCTTAAGAATTCGTAGCCGAAAAAAGCGTAGTATCCTCCGAATATGCCCAGGTCGATGTACTCTATTGTGCCGAGTATGTTTTCATCTACCTGCACTTGCGCTTCTACGACAAAGAGTATGCCGTTCAGGACTAGTACGAAGATGA
>CAYUHB010000018.1:0-8798 GCA_964444355.1 uncultured Methanosarcinales archaeon | reverse complement strand
GTGTGCGGTAATGCGCTGACCAACATGACGCAAGGCCGAGACGGTTCGATCAACGACAAACTTACCTACGACAACACCGGCATCCTGCTACCCAACGGGCTGAAGATCACCTACCCTGCGCTGCGTCAGACCGGCAGCGGGTTCGAGTACATCAACGACGCGCGCACCTTCCGCAAATACCTGAAGGAGCGTTTTGCCGGCAAGCCTCAGCTTGATGCGAATTTGAAGGCTGCTAAGGCTGGTTTTGATTCTCTTAAGCCTAAATTTGAGTTTAAGGCGAAAAAGTCTAAGCAGTTGTTTTTGAGCGGTAATCATGCTCTTGCTCTTGGTGCTGTTAAGGCGGGCATGAAGTTTGCTGCCATTTATCCTATTACTCCTATTAATCCGATGTTGGAATATCTTGCTTCTCGGGCAAAGGATTTTGTTGTTGAGGTTCCTGAGGATGAGATCTCTGGTATTTTGATGGCTCTTGGCGCTTCTCATTGTGGTGTTCGTTCTATGGTTGCGACTTCTGGTGCTGGTTTTTCTTTGATGGTTGAGTCTTTGGCTCTTGCTGGCATTACTGAAACGCCTATTGTCATCTTTTATGGTCAGCGTGCCGGTCCTGCGACTGGCATGCCTACTAAGACTGAGCAGTCTGATTTGTTGTTTGTCAGGAGTGCCGGTCACGGCGAGTTTCCTCGTATTGTTGTTGCTCCTGGCGATGTTCAGGAGTGTTTTTCCGAGTCTGTTCGTGCTTTCCAGCTGGCTGAGAAGTTTCAGTTGCCTGTTATTGTTTTGACTGACAAGTATCTTAATGAGTCTTTCCAGACAGTTCCTTCTTTGAAGTCTGATGTGAAAATTAAGCGCGAGTCTTTTGCTGTTCCTAAACCCGGTTTCAGGCGTTATGCTGTTACTGCTGATGGTATTTCTCCTCGTTCGATTCCTGGCCAGCAGAATGGCATGTTTGATGCGAATTCTGATGAGCATGATGAGTTTGGTTTTTCTTCTGACGACCCTGTTAATCGTGCCATGATGGTTGACAAGCGTTTCAGAAAGCTGGATTTGTTGAGGCTTCCAAAGCCGATTCTGCACGGCAGTAAGAGTGCAAAAACCATTATTGTCAGTTGGGGTTCTACCAAAGGTCCGATTCTGTCTGCTTTGGAAAAGTTTTCCGATATTTGTTTCCTGCAAATCCAGTATTTGAGTCCTTTTCCTGACATTTCTGAATTTATTAAGGGCAGGAAAGTCATTGTTATTGAGAATAATAAGACTGGTCAGCTTGCTCGTTTGATTAGGGAGCATTGCTTGATTAAGCCTGTTTTCATCGGCAAGTATGACGGTTATCAGTTTACTGCTGACCGGGTTGTGGAGGTGCTGGATGGAGCCAGGTGATTATTTGTGCGGAACTCCTACCTGGTGTGCTGGTTGCGGTAATTTTTCCATTCGTATTGCTTTGTCTCAGGCTTTGGCTGAATTAAACTTGCTTTCCAAAGATGTTTTGTTGTTTACTGATGTTGGTTGTGGCGGCAATGAGAATAATTGGTTCAGGACTTATGTTTTTCATTCCTTGCACGGTCGTTCTTTGCCTCCTGCTCTTGGTGCCAAGATGGTTAATCCCAAGTTGACTGTTATTGCTCAGGCCGGTGATGGTGGTGCTTATGGCGAGGGCTTGAATCATTTAGCGCATGCCTGCAGGATTAATGTTCCTGTTGTTTATCTTGTTCATAATAATCAGCGTTATTCTTTGACTGCAGGGCAGGCCTCTCCTACTACGGATGTTGATTCAAAAACCGTTTCTACTCCTTTTGGTGTTTCTGAATTTCCTGTTAATCCTTTGGCTTTGGCGATTTCAGCCGGCGGTTCTTTTGTTGCGCGCGGTTTTTCCGGCGATATCGCTCATTTGAAAGAGCTGATTAAGTCAGCTATTTTGCATAAGGGTTTTGCTTTGGTTGATGTTTTGCAGCCGTGCGTTACTCTTAACAAAGTTAACACATTTGAATGGTATAAGGAGCGCATCTATAAGTTGGACAAGCCTCTTGATAAAGCGCGGGCTTTTGAGCGTGCTTTGGAGTGGGATCACAATGGCAGGATTCCTATTGGTATTTTCTATGAGGAGTCCCGCCCGCCGTATGCTAGTAAGCCTTTGGTAAAAGAGCCTGATGTTTCTAAGTTGATGGAAGAGTTTAAGTAAGTACAATCGTACTGTATTTGCCGATGTTTTAAGTTGTAGGACAGCTTTTTTCTTCTTATGAAGCATAAACTTGTATGGCCGTTGCTGGTTGTTGGTTTGTTAGCTCTTGGTACTTTTTCATTCATGAGTTTTAATGAGAATTCTGCTGCTGGCAATTATTTTACTCCTAAATATTATTCTCAGCCTCCTATTTTGGGGCCTGAGACTTATGTTGTTCCGCAGGCAGAGGCGCCTGTTTACGTTATGGATGCTTCTTTATTGAACCCGAACACCTGCATTTTGGCTCGTGAGATTAAGCGTGCTGAGTCAATGCATGGCATTCAGAGCACTTATAGTTTTGATAGTATGATTATGATTTGTGATTCAAAAGGTTGGTAAACGAGGTGAACTTATGAAAAACTATTGGCCATTGTTAATTGTGGCTTTAATCGCTGTTGGAGTGTTCTTTGCTATTGGCTCGCAGGGCGATATTACTGGTCTTGCTGGTCCGGCTAAGTATGGACAGTATGAATGGGAGACTGTAAAACATGTTGGTGCTGTTCCTAACCAGGTAGCTTACGTTCCAGGTCAGGCTGTTTATGTTGACATCAATACGTTGACAACGCAGGATTGCATTGTGGGTCGTGAGGTTTATCACGGCAAAATAATGCAGGGCTTCATTGTCGGTCCTGCGCTTGAGGAATTGATTTCAGCGTGTGACGCTAAAGGCTGGTAATTATTTTTTAATTTCTTTTTTTTCTCACAACATTTAAAAAGACCAATTTACCGTCTTCTAGCTACGCGGGCATAGCTGAACAAGTTCAGCTGGTCCGCTCATTGCATTCGCGGGGGTTCCCGAGTGGCCAAAGGGGATAGCCTCAAGCACAACTTGCCACAGTTGATTGTGGTGAAAGCTATTGGCTTAGTGCCTTCGCAGGTTCGAATCCTGCCTCCCGCATGATGGATACCGACCTATTGCTCAAATACCACCCAGATATCCCCTGAGACCTTTCCCTCTTTTCTTTGGTAGATCCAGTATACTGCCACCCAAGTAATTTCGTTTTCGGGCGGGCTTTCTTGTCTTCTTTAATCTTCTTTTAGGCGGTTGTAACTTTCGTTTATATTGTTCAATAGTCATAGTTCTCATACTGCTATTGCAACGAGCGCAAATGGGTCTAAGATTGTTGATGTGGTCAAGTCCGCCTTTAGAAACTGCTTTATTGTGTCCAACTTGAAATTCATCTTTATAAATTACGCGTTCTTTACAACAATAACATTTTCCTGAAAACTTCTTAAGACCAAAATATTTTTCCCAGACCAGTTTGCGAGTATTTTTATCAATTGGGCGACGCTTGTGCTCTTTAACATGCTCTCCAAACTTAATAACAATTGGCTTTATGCCAAAGGGGTTCTTCATAATCGCACCTCTTTTTTTATGAAGAAGTAATATGTTTAGTATTAAAAAAGTATGCCTCACAGTAAATTGTAAAGACCGTAATTATTTAAGCCGTAATCGGCGCTTCAAGTTCGGCTTCTTGCTCGGCCACATTTCTCAGCAAATTGTCAAATGTTTTGATTAATGCTTTGACTCTTGGGTCTTCCTTGTTCAGTACATACGTTTGTGTTTTGCCTATAATTCGTTTTGGTGCGAGAATTTTTTGTTTAATCAAATCTCTGGCAGTGTTGTACGTTGTCGCCCTATTTATTTTCAAAAGTTTGGCCACGTCTGCTATTCCATAGTCTGTGTTTCGCATTTCTAAGAAAAATTCAATGATGTGGTTTCGTGGGCTTCTGCCAAATACTTCACAGAAGACGCCCTCTTCTTCATTCGTTCGTTCATTCATTTGGGACACCTTTCATCACCTCTTTCCCTCTCGGGTTGCCGAAAAATTTATAAGTGTGAGCTCCCTCACAATCCCTGTAAAACGAGGTGACTGTGAGGGAGTTTATTTTTTTACTCCTTTTCTTGTTCTTCTATCAAACACAAGATTTCTTTAATTTTTCTTGGGTTCAGGCTTACGTGGACTTCGCCAGTGCTTTTCTTACAAAGCACAAGTTCTTGTTTCACGCAGTCTTGCCACGCCTCAAGGACGGCATTTTGTTCATCACGCGGAAGATGGTTAATGCGTTTTAATACGTTCCTTTCTTCCGTGTGATTGCCTCCTATCTTGCGTTTGTTAAACAAGTGTCGGAGTAAATCCATTACTTGTTTATTCTTCACATGATTCACTTACCTCCATTTTCCCGCACTGGCGCACATGTATTGCGTCTGCAAGGTTTTTACGGCATTGGCAAAACGCCGTAATCAGGATTTCTGTTGTTTTTTTGGTTTTGCCGTTGGAGGTAAACAAACCAATAAGCAGTAAGAGGTTCTCATATTTAAATCTTATCTTTTATACGACAAGTATAAAAAAATAGATTATCTTTTGTTTAATGGAACTCCCTTTGCTATCTGTTTAGAAAAACTAATTTTACTCTAACCCGCCCAATCTCTCTTCTATCTTGGCGAGTTCTTGTTCGAGAACGTCTACTTTGTTCTGTCCAAACTTTGCTGGTTTGCCTTTCACCATTGGTTTTTCCGTCTTTGTTATTGTTGGTGGCGCCTTCAACGGCGTTCTTGGCAGGTGGTTTCTCATTTTCTTGTTTAGAACGAGTAGTTCGTCAAATACTCTTTTGAGCTCCAGAATATGTTCTTGTTTTTCTGTTTTGACGTCTTTGTATTGTTCGAATTTTCTTAAACTGTCAATTAAATTTTTTGAGCTTGTGAGTAGTTCTTTCCTCAGTTCTATTGGGTCCCGGATTCCTACAAAGAATAGTTCTTCTTCCATTTAGATGCTTGGCTCTGATAGTGCTTTGTCTACGTTTCCTACTCTTTCTTCAACGTCTTCAAGCTCTTTTGCCCAGGTTGCGAGTTCTGCGTCTTCTTGTGCTTTCAGCTCTGCTATTTTGTCTAGTAAGAATTTTGCCTGTCGTAATTTCTCTCGCATTAGCGTCATTATGTCTGCTATGTCTTTGTACTCATCTATTTTTACAAATACCGGTGCTCTTTCATCCATGTTATTCACCTTTCTGCTTTGGCTATCAGCTGGTCGACATAGTTTAGTTTCTTTTCTACGTCTTCCAGTTGTGTTCTCCATTTCTCAAAAGCCCTTTCTTCTTCATTTTTGATGTCGCCTAGTCTTCTTACGAAGTTTTCTGCTTCCATTAGTTTTCCGCGTATCATGTTTGTGTCATTGATTATTTTTTTGTAGTCGTCTACTGCGACGAATGTTGGTCTTAGTGTTGGTCTTACTGTCTCTACTTCTTGCTTTGAAATGGTTTTGTCAAATACATGTACCTCTTCTTCTCTCGCTGGAATAGGAGCTGGTAATGCCGGTGGCAGTTCTGGTAGTTCTAAGTGCTCGGATGCTCTTATTTCTTCTATGTCTCCTCTCATCATTGGCGGCATTTCTGGTGGTGTTGGTGGTGGGGGCATAGGTAGTTCTTCCTGTCTCTTCTTTAGAAAGTCAAATAGTCCCATCATATCACCCCTTTCTGCCTGTTTTATTTATGATTATAAGCTTTTGTAACTATCTTGCAATAACAAATATGCCTGTTTTTGCGAGGAAAAGCTTTATAATTGTGTAGGTTCGCCTACCGTTATGGAACAACAGCCGATTGTCGCAAGGTGTATTGTTGAGATTTTGGGTGCTCCTAAGGAGTATATAGCCAAAGCCTTGCAGGATCACGTTGACAAAGTTAAGAATGATGGCTTGGATATTCAGATTGAGAAGTATGCTGAGCCTGTTCCTTCTGGTAAATTGTTTACCCAGTTTGTTGAGCTTCAGATTTCTTTCAAGGATACTGGTGAGTTGTTGGATTTCTGTTTTGACAGCATGCCTAGCACTGTTGAGATTATGTCTCCTGAAAAGTTGGAGCTTGATATGGCTTTTTTTGAGGATTTTGTTAATGATTTGCAGGCCAAGCTTCATCAGACTGATATGATGTTAAAGAGTTTGCAGGCTCAGAAGCAGGTTTTGGATAAGAATGCCGTTAATATTTTGCATAATTTTATCAAGTTTGTCTGTCATACTGAACCGCATTCCTTGGAGGATTTGTCTGGACTGCTCGGCATTAAGGTTGAGGAGCTTACGCCTTTTGTTGAGCATTTGGTGACCAAGGGTGCTTTGAAAAAAGAGGATAATGTTTACGTGACGAATAAATAATGGATTGCCGCGCCTTGGCAAGGCCAAGGTGCTTTTCTCTCTCCTTGCAAGGCGTGGGGAGAAAAAAGCAGTCGGAGACCGCGGCGATGGGTCTGAAATGGATGAAGAGCTGAAGCGCGTTGTTGAGGCTATCTTGTTTGCTGCTGGCAGGAAGTTGGAGCTTTCCGAGCTTGCCGGCTTGTGCAGGAAGTCTGAGGGGGAAGTTCTCGCTGTTTTGGAAGAATGGAAATTGCAGTTGGATTCTTCTAATAGTTCTACTATGCTTATGCAGGATGGTTCTGCCTGGAAGCTGACTGTCAGGGAGAAGTATGTTGGTGTGATTAGAAAAGTTGTGACAAAGACTGAGCTTCCTAAGGGTCAGCTTGAGACTTTGGCTGTTGTTGGTTACAAGGCTCCTGTTTTGCAGAGCAAGGTTGTTAAGATTAGGACGAATAAGGCGTATGACCATCTTGCCCAGTTGGAGAATTCTGGTTTTATTACAAGGGAAAAGAGCGGTCGTTCAAAGCTTATCAAACTAACGCCGAAGTTCTTTGAGTATTTTGATATCGATCCTTCCAGGTTGAAGCAGAAGTTTGGCAGTGCTGGTGATATTGAGAAGGCTATTGAGTCAAAAGAGATTGAGATCGAGCAGGCAGAGGTTGCCCAGCGTAAGGAAACAGAAGAACGGCTTGAGACTCCTCAGATTGTTTTGGAGTCTGATAAGGGTCCGAAGATGCTTGAGACTTATCCTGTTGTCGCGCCTGTTGATATTTTTCCTACTGGTGTTCAGTTGTTTATGGAAAAGTTAGGAAGCTTGGATGTTTATGACGTTCCTCGCGAAGCCATTCCTCCTGAAGAGCGTCCTCCTGTGCACAAGCATCATAAGAAAAAGAAGAAGCACCCTGCAGAGTCTGTTGAAGAAAAGCCTGCTGAAGAGCCCGTGGAAGTGCCTGTTCCTGAAGCTCCTGTTGAAACTGCTGTAGAAGCGCCTGCTCCTGAAAAGCCAAAAAAAGCCAGGAAAGAAAAGCCTTTGCCAGAAAAACCTGTTGAACAAATAGAAGTTCCTGAACAGCCTGCTGAAGAAGCGCCTGTTCTGACTAGTGAGCAAAAGATTTTCAAGGAGGCTGCTGAGAAGACTGCGAAATTAAAGCCTCGTGAGTTTGAGGAAGGCAAGGGTTTGTTTCCTAAAGGTATTCCTCCTGAAGTTGAGGCTAAGATTGAGGAGAAGATTAGGAGATTGTTGTCTGGTGAGGAGCCTGAGGAATGATTTTTCTTGTTCGTTGTCCTAAGTGCAGGAATCAGATGAAGTATCAGACTACTGGTTTGCTTGCTGGTAAGTCGAAGTGTTGTGTGTATTGCAATAGGAGTTTTCAGGTGAAAGACCATTTGGTTCGATGAGTCTTGGGTAGTGTTTTTCTATTTCTGCCATATTTTGTTTTGAAAGGCGTATTCTTGGCGAATGTCTGTTTCCTGGTGTTTCAACATGCAGGTTTCCATAAGTTATGCTGAGTTCAGGCATTGCTGTATTGATGAGTTCTATTATTTCTTTTCCCAGTGCTTCTGCGTTTTCCATTAGGTAGAGTGTATAGTGTTTTTTGTTTATTGATTTTCTTGTTTTGAATAATATTTCAAGGAATCTGTATTGTGCGTTAGGATCTGTCATGATAGCTTTTGGCACGTGAATTTCCTGTGTTGATTTTTTGTATCCTGCGGGGATTCCCATTCTGTTTAGGACTCTTCCATAATGGCATCCTCTGAATCGTATTGCACTGCCTGTGTATTTGCTTTCCAGTTGCAGTGTTTTTTGGAAGTATTCTTTCAGCATTTCGATTGTTTCTGGTTTTTCGCATATTCTTGGTTCGTAGCCTTTTGTTAGGAATCCTGTCCAGAACAGCCACGAGCACATTTCGTATAGTGCTGGCAGTTTTGGCGAGTTTTTTGTTAAGGGCATGATTTCAGATTCTTTTGCCCGTTCTAGTATGTGAAGGCAGTATGGCTTTCTGCCTGCTATCCAGCCTTGCACAGTTGCTTCTGGTCTTCCTGTTGTTTTTGCTATTTGTTTGTTGTTTTGTTTTTGTGCGTGTAGGTTTTGGGCCAGCTGGTAATCACTGCTGTTTTTGACTCCGTTTTCAAAGGTGTTCAGGAAGTCTTCTTCGCTCACTATTGTTTCAAGCATACGAGTGGGTTTTTGGCGTTTCTTTTTAAATTTTTCCTTATTAATTTCAATATAGAAAATAATCACTTTTATAAAGCCCGAAAACCTCCCTTTTATCGTCGGTAAAGACTTTCTTTATGGCAGACGAAAAAACTGAGCCAAAAGCAGAGAAAATTGTCTCCCGTGTCATTGAGCAGGAGATGAAGGCTTCTTACTTAGATTATTCTATGTCTGTTATTGTTGGCAGGGCTCTTCCTGATGTTCGTGATGGCTTGAAACCAGTTCACAGGCGTGCTTTGTACGCGAT
>CAYUHB010000017.1:0-9001 GCA_964444355.1 uncultured Methanosarcinales archaeon | reverse complement strand
TATGGCGCCGATTATCAGCAGTATTGCTGCAAATGTTGGAAATATTTTTTTCATAATTTCACCTCTCCATTATGGAAATCAATAACTATGCATGTTTATAAAAATTGCGGTGACCACGCCCCAAGATTTTGTGGTCACCCCTTTCTAAGTTTTTTGTATTCTTTCAGGATAAGCTCAATCATTGGTCTGATATTGCCCGTGTTCTGGTATGCTTGTAATGCCTGATAGTATGTTTGTCTTTTTTCGAGTTGTATGTTTACAGGAGGCAGTTTGTGTTTGAGCAGGATGTTGTTCAACAGCAATCTCCCAACTCTGCCGTTGCCGTCTTGGAATGGGTGTATGTTTTCCACCTGGTTGTGCACGACTGCTGCAAGGAGTATGGGCGGGTATTTTTTCTTGTTTTTGTCATACCATTGAACTAATTCTTTGAGTAATTGCTCTATTTGCTGCGAGGGCGCCCCTCGGTGAACGATGTTGCCAAGTGAGTCGCGGATGACTACTTCAACATTTCTGAATCGTCCTGCAAAGCTTTTTGTGTGTTTGAAAACTATGTTATGAATCTTCTTGATAAGCCCGGGAGATAGATGTTCTTTTGTTTTTCTTATGTATTGTATTGCTTCAACCACTCCGCGCGACTCCTCCACATCCTGCTGGTTTTTGGAAGGGATTTTTCCCTTCTCTATGAGCTCCGTTACCTCGTGCTGCGTCAATGTCGAGCCTTCAATCGCATTTGTATGGTATGAGAACACTTCTGAGAATCTGCGCCATTTTTGTTCGCTCAGATGCTCAATTTTTATGGCGCCCCTTGCCTCTAAGGTTTTTAGTTGTTGTAGTTCTGCAGAAGAAAGAGCGTGTTTGAGAGGGTCGCGTATTTCACGATAATATTTTAACTGCTCTTTTATGTGCGTAGCCGCTTGTTTTTGTTTCTCGCGCAATTCTTGTTTTGAAAGATTCTGGCCGAGGTATTTCCTTATTTTTACTACTTCTTTCCCTTCCCTAAAGGATTGGACTGCATAATATTTTTTGTTTTTGCCTTTTTGTCGTGTTTCTATGAACATACTTCATCTATGAGGTGACCACATATTTAAATGTTTCTATTTTTGTGGTCACCTACTTTGCCATCCATTCTGCTTCTTCTTCGTCTAAGTCGAGTTCTTTTGTTATTTTTTCAGGATTGTTTTTGTATATTTTCTGTAAATACGGGAGTGTTTCCTGTAGTGCTTTTTTGGAAGAGCAGTGCGTTGCAAACGCAATCTTTTGTGCTATTTGTTTTCTTTTGGCGTATTTTTGGTTTGCCATCCAGTGTTTTAGCAGTCTTGTTGTTCTGTTGTATGTTGCAAAGCTTGTTGATTTTTTGTCTTTGGCTGTTGCTATTCCTGCTGTTATTAGCATGTTAACGTATGCCAGGTATCTCCAGTATTGCCATCTGCGTATTCTTCCTCTGTACACGTCTGCTTTTGACAAAACTTCGTATGCCCGTGCTAAATCCTGTGGATTCGTGTATTCTTTTGGCAGGTTTTCGTCTATCCAGAGTATTGCTTCGTCTATGTCCTCGTCTACTAGGTCTAGCGCGCTGACTGCTACTGCTGGGTCTGTTGATTTGAGTATTTTGACTAGTGCCTGCATTATGCTTTCTGAGTGTTCTCGTTCGTTTAGTGTTTCTAATCCTTCGATTGTGAGTGTGTCTGAGTGTGCTAGTATTTGCAGGTCTGTTATTGCTCCTCGCAGGTCTCCTCCGCTTCTTCGCGCGAGCGTTTTGAGCACTATTTCGTCTGCTTTGATTTTTTCTTTGTCAAGTATTCTTTGTAGTGCTGGCATCATTGCTGTCACGCTTACAGAAGGGAATTCTATTAGTGTGCTTTTTGTTCTTATGCTGTTGAATTTGCTGTCCCAGGGGTCGTTTGCGATTATTATGATTGGGAACTTTGACTCTTTTATTAAATCAGTAAGCGCCGACACTCCTCCTCTGTCTTCGTTGCCTGCTATGCCGTCCAGTTCGTCTATCAGGATGAGTTTGCTTTGGCAGAATAGGCTTTGTTGTTTTATCGCGTTTCCTATTTTCGCGTTTATTTCAGCTGCGTTTCGGTGGTCTGACGCGTTTACTTCTATCAGCTCAAGTCCAAGCTTTCTTGCTAGTGCGTGTATTGCTGCTGTTTTTCCTGTGCCTGTGGGTCCGTGTAATAGCAGTGCTTTCTTTTTTTGTTTGTCGTAGTTTGTTACAAAGTCTTGTATCTGCTTTACATCGTGCGGTATTTGTTCTAGTTCTGGTTTGTGCTTGTGTACCCACATGGTGCTGTTGTTCTATTTGCGTTATATTAATATTTGTGTGGGGCAATATTTATATAGCGTTTTTGTTATTTATGGTTGAAAAGAGGTTTTATGCCAGTTACTCAATATATGGGCAGTTCAGGCATTTTGATGCGGCAGTTAGAGCAAACTATGCCTGGCGCTTATGCTTTTGTTTTTGCTTTTGCGATTCTTATCGGTGTGCTTTTTGTTTACAAGATTAATAAGCTTCAGGAAAACCCTAAGGAGGTTTTCATGTATTTTGCTCTTCTTGGTTTTATGTCTTTTATTCTGTTCGGCAATATGGCTGCTTTTTTGGGCATTATGCTTATTGTTGGCTGTTACTGGTTTTATGCCCGTCATGCGTGGGCTAAGGCTGAGAAGCTTACTGGGGAGGAGCAGAACTTAGCTAAAAAGTTTTTTCCTGAGTTGATGGCGAAGCTTGAGGCTGCTGAACAAGCTGAAAAAGGTGCTAAAAAAAAGGGCGATGAGGAAGCTGAAGAAGCCAAAATGGGAGAGACTGTTGTTGAAACCGAAAAAATGGAGACTGCGCTTGTTGCTGCTGAGACTGATTTAGCTATGGAAATTAAGTCTGTTTCTGAATCTACACAAATTGCTTCTGAAAAAGAAAAGGCGCTTATTAAGGCTCTTATTGATTATAGTGAAAATGCTGAGAAGTCTTTGGCAAACATGGGTTCTATGACGCTTATAGATGCTGCTGGCAAGACTGTTGTTTTGAGTTATGTTCAGGGTGCTGCCGGGGTTTGCAGGCAGCTTGCTCAGACTGTAAATGAGAATAATCAGAAAAATATCAGAAAGGCTATTAATTTCAACAGGGATATCAGCATGATAAAAGATGTTACAGCGCATGCTAAAAAATTAAGTACAGGCATTCAAGAGATTGAGAAAAAACTAGAAAAAGGTTTAGGTGCTGCATGTATTAATGATGCTGTTGCGATATTGAATGAAAAAAATTTAGAATTGAGGCGGGCTCAACAAGATTATTCAACTGCAGATGATACTGCAAAATCTGCCGTTGAACAGCAAGTCAAAGCTTTAACTTTGGAAAGCTCACAGTTGAATGATAATATTAAGAACTTGCGTGAAATGCAAAAAACGCTTTCTTCAGCTATTCAAGCAGTTAATTCAACTATCTCAGAAATTAAAAAAAATATTGAGAATATTTTGACCGCTGAGAAAAGCATTGAAAGTACTCGTAAGTCTTTTGACAGCAATCTTGATAAAATGAATCCTGATGCGCTTGTCACAGCCTCTGGAAAATTTAATGCCCGCGTTTCTGAGCTTAGTGCAGAGGGAGTTAGTGCCGCTGAGAAAGTGTGCGTTGAGTCCACTTCTAGTATTGGTGAGATTTTCAGCGAGTTTTTGAAATTGCAGAATGGAGCTCTCATTTTTTATCAGGACATCTCTAAATTGATTGATGGGCTTATTACAGTTTTGCAGAATACCTCGGTTTTAGAGACTTCTTTAAGTGGCTTGCATACCGCTTTTGAGTCAATTGACAAAGGTTATAATGAGTTGAAGACTGCCACCAAACTTATTACCGGCAAGCCTTCTGACGACGATGACCGGACTTTTGCTGAATTGCAAAGCGATTTGGAAAACGTTGCAGTAAAAGGTAATCGAGATCTCCTTAATTATACCAGGCAGGCATTGTCTTTTTTGTATTCTTCCAAATCATTTGTGTCTAATATTACTCAAATGACTTCCAGTAATATTGATTATATTAAATCTTCTGAAAAAACGATTTTGAACATTTTTACTCGCGCTTTGAATGCCATAGTTTCAAATAAAACACGAGTTGATGCTGAGTTTAAGAATAAGGCAGCGGCGTTTACTGTTGATATATCAAAAGCTAGGGAAGCACTGCAGACAGCAAGAACATAATATTTATATACGAAATAGGAAGCCAAGTGTTGTATGAAGACTGTTGACGTTTCCTTTAAGAAGGTGGATATTGTTGATTATTATTCTCAGCTTGATCAGGTTAAGGTGAGGATTCTGTTTGAGGATGCTTGCGTTGACAGCAGTCAAGGCAAGCTCGGCAACAAAGTTGCCGTTGGGAAGGAAAAAGCTATTGTCAGGCAGTTCTCTATTACTGATCCTGTTGTTCAGTCTGCTGGAATGCTGTCTGAGATTAGGTCTAAGCTGAAGGAACAGCATAAGGAGTCTAGTCTTGATGACCATCCTTTGGCTAACACATTAATTTTGCGCTTCAGGCAGGAAGAGGATATTTTGCAGGAAAAGCTCTCCAGGTTTCTTGCTCAAGCGAGGGAGCGTATTCGTTCTGGCAAGCTTGCTAACCTGAGTTATTTTGATTTGGAAAAGAAGATTGTTGGGTTTTCTACAAAGTTTGATTGATTTCGACGAACAAGCCCGACTGAATGGAATTCAGAGGGCTTTGTGAGGAGTGTCTTTGTCCGCAGGACTTAATTTGCTGCAAAAAGAATTAGAATTCAACCGTTATCTTTACATCCGGCGTTATTTCTTCTGTTGCTTTTCCTATCTCAATCTTCTCTGTTGCTGTTGTTGCTTTCAAATCATCAAGTACTCCGGAAATATCAATCTTTGTCTCAATGACTAATCTTTTGACTGGTGTTTTCATTGAGGTTTTCATTTCTGATTTTTTCTTTCTTACTGCGGATAGCACTGCTACTGCGATGTTTCCTGCTTGTTCTGCTTTTTCGTTGATTGCCGGCATTTCTGGCCATTTTGTCATGTGCACGCTTGGACATTTCTCGTGTTCTTTCAGGTAAAGGTGATAAACTTCTTCAGTTATAAAAGGAGTAAATGGTGCCATCAGTCTGACTATGGCTGACAAACAGGTGTAGAGTGCGTGTTGTGCGCTTTTTTTGTGTTGTTCTGTTTTTGGCTCGTATATTCTTGACTTAATGAGCTCAAGATAGTTGTCGCAGAAGTCTTTCCAGAAGAATGCTTCTATTGCTGTTTTTGCCTGGTGGTATTCGTATTTGTCAAATGCTTCTGTTGCTTCTTTTATCGTTTTTGCTAATCGGGTGTGTATCCATAAGTCTGTTGTTTCTGTTGATGTTCCGCCGTAATCGTATCCTTGCAAGTTTAAGTTGGTGAATTTTGCTGCGTTCCATAGTTTTGTCACAAATTTGTCGCCAGTAACAAGCTCTTTCTCTTGATAAGAAATGTCTTCTCCTAGTTTGCTTCCTCCTGCCCAGTATCTTAGTGCGTCTGCTGAGTATTTTGCAAGGACTGTTTGTGGTTCTATTATGTTTCCTTTGCTTTTGCTCATTTTTTCGCCGTGCGGGTCTGTTACGTATCCTGACAGCACGACGTCTTTCCACGGGTTTTTGCCGTAGTGCAGTTGGCTTTTCACGAGTGTGTTAAACAGCCAGAATGATATTATCTCGTGTGCTTGTGGTCTTAATGACATAGGGAATATTTTTGCCCTGTATTTTTCTGGTACTAGTTGTGTTGACAGTTGTGGTGTCATGCTGCTTGTTGCCCAGGTGTCGAGTATGTCTTTTTCTGGAATAAACTCCGTTGATTTGCATTTTGTGCAGGGTGTTGGTTTGTCTTTTAGCGGGTCTACTGGCAGTTTTTTCTCATCTGCGAATATTGGCGTGTCGCACTTGGCGCAATACCATACTGGGAATGGTACTCCAAAGAATCTTTGTCTTGATATCAGCCAGTCCCATTGCAGTCCTTTTACCCAGTTATTATAGCGGTGTTTCATGAAGTCTGGGTACCAGTTGAGTTGTGCTCCCCATTCGAGCATTTTCTCTTTTAAATCAAGATAGCGTATGAACCATTGTTTGCTTTGTATGATTTCTATTTCTGTTTGGCATCTTTCGTGGACTTTGATTTCGTGTTTGATTGGTTTTTGTCCTACTAATAGTCCTGCTGTTTTTAAGTCTGAGATTATTGCTTTTCTTGCATCGTGTATTTTTAGTCCGTTGTACTTTCCTGCTTGTTCTGTCATTGTGCCGTTTTTTGCTATTGCGTTTTTGAGCTGTAAATTGTATGCGAGGTACCATGCTATGTCTGTTTGGTCTCCGAATGTGCAGCACATGACTATTCCTGTTCCTTTTGTTGGGTCTACTCTTTCGTCTGCAAGAATTTGGACTTCGTGGTTGAACAGCGGCACTTTTGCTTTTTTGCCTATCAGTTTTTTGTACCTGTCATCATTTGGATGAGTAAACACAGCCACGCATGCTGGCAGTAGTTCTGGTCTTGTTGTTGCTATTACTACGTCTTTTCCGTCTACTTTGAATATTACGTCGTTGAATGTGCTGTCTTTTTCTGCGTCTTGGCATTCGACTTGTGATATTGCTGTTTCGCATAGCGGGCACCATAGTGATGGTGCTTCTTTTCTGTATACTCTTCCTTTTTTGTTCAAATCCAAAAAGCTCCATTGGCTTATTCTTCTGCAGTGTTCGTTGATTGTGCTGTAGTTTGTTTTGAAGTCGCAGCTCATTCCTATTCTTTTCCAGTCTGCGGTGAATGTCGGCATTATTTCTGCTATTGTTTGTTCGCATAGTTTGATGAACTCTTGTCTGTCCATCTTGCTTGCTTTGACGCCTTTTAGTTTTTCTACAAGTCTTTCTGTTGGTAGTCCGTTGTCGTCTGTTCCCCACGGATAGAATATGTTGAAACCTCTGAGTCTTTTGTAGCGAACAAGAATATCCTGTTGAGTGTAAGAAAAGGCGTGCCCTATGTGCATTTTTCCGCTTACTGTTGGCGGCGGTGTGTCTACGCTGTATACTTCTCCTTTTGCTTCTGGGTTAAATCTATAGATGCCTTCTTTTTCCCAATACTGCACCCATTTTTCTTCTTCTGTTTTTGGGTCGTATCTGTCTGCCATACGATAAACTCTTAGATGGTTGTTTAAAAAGATTTCTTAGAATCTCTGGCAATATTTTTTAAATGGGTGCTGAGTTATGTTTTCTATATGAAAAACTCATTATTCATAGAATTTATGGGTGACTCTCCAGTCATCAGGGTGTTGGATTACTTGTTGACAGAGCGTGAATTGGATTTTTCTATTACTGATATTGCTGAGAATGCTGGTATTGGCAGGGCGACTTTGTATAGGATTTGGGATGATTTGGTTAAGAACGAGATTATTATTCATACAAGAGATGTCGGGAAGGCTAAATTGTTTAAGTTAAATGTTGAAAATTCTAAAATCAAGAAACTGATTGAAATGCATGATATGCTGACTTTGGATGAGTTAAGGAAGCGTTCTGAAAAGATTGTTGTTGTGCACTGACTTTTCTGTCACAAAGCATTAAATGTGTGAATAACGTTAATATCTAACTGTGACTAAAATGTCAGATCAGCATATTGCTAAGGACGTTCAGCGCAGAATTAGAAGACGCACAGCTGCATTCTTAAGAAACCAAGCGATGCATCTCTCCTCAATCTACTTCGCCAAGGTTGCTTTTAGTGGAATGTTGGCAGCTCTAAAGTATTATCAGTTCAGCCGATTGTTCAAGACGCCCGCGATTGTTCACGCCGTTCCTTCAGAAAAAGTCTTTAAGACAATTCTGCAGCACAGGAAATTGCTTCGCTCCTCTGATCGTCCGGAAACAGATAATCCCCTTATGAGTTTTGTGGATCGGCTTGCTGGGCTCACAGATGGAATCTGGTTCTGCTCTGGCTTCGCATATAACGTCAACCCGAAGGACTTTCCATATGGAGTCATATTATCAGTTAATGAGATTGATTCCCATTTCGACGTCTTCAAGCTAGAGATCAACCACTTCTTTTACAGAGAGATTGTCCGGTACTGGTACGAGGAGGAGAGAGAAGTTTTCACTGCTCTCTGCCGGGATCTCAGAATGAAGGATCAGCTTGAGACGTTTATTGCTACTGATAAGACTGAGCCAATTAAGAAGGGCTACAGAGCTGGCATTTTGTTTCCTTGGGCAAATGCTGATTGTTTTGAGGAAGGTTATCGGCTCACAAAACACAAAGATGCACTGCAGCGCAGGCTTGATAGGTGCAAGCGTGAACTGGAGGTGAAATCTATGAAGCAGGGGTACGTTCGCAATGAGTTTCTTAAGGCAGATAATTGGACTAAACCCGAGATTATTGCGCATCGTACAGTTGAATTGAATTCACAGCACCTCATTGGATTTTTCATTGCAGATGCCTTCGCCACTTCTCATAAATCCATCAAACGTGCAATTTCAAAGTTCCTCAGCAAGAGCCAGAAAGTGAACAAAGAACGCTTAGTCGTGTTCGATGGCAAGCAAAAGATGCTTATTGATGATTGGCTTTCAAGGTTGTGAAAACCTGACCTTCCTGCTTTTTCTTTCCCTTCTTAGCAAGTCTCCGATGTCGAATAGTCTTTTGATGACTACTCTTTTGCTGTCAAGCGGAGCTGTCATGTCTCCGTAGCCGAGGCATTCTTTGTGTTCATTCAAAATTACCACTCTGTCTCCAACAATAGGATTGTTGTGTTCAATGATTGCTTTTCCGAATACGTCTCTTCCGCATATAAACAGCCATTCTCCTTTTGCATTAACTGTTACGTGTCTTCTTGCTGCTTTGCCGATTTGCTGCAGGAATGTGATTGAGGGTATTAGTACTGGTCCTCTGATGTGCGCTATGCATTCTCCTGAGTATATTGGGTTTTTTGAGAGCATTTGCTTGTTTGTTGCAATGTAGTATGACCTGTTTATTATTTGGGCTTCTGGCGCTTGCTTGATTCCGAATGGTT
>CAYUHB010000016.1:0-9002 GCA_964444355.1 uncultured Methanosarcinales archaeon | reverse complement strand
ATTGCATAGTCCGACAGACGAGAAATTACTTTTTTGTGAATGCCAAGAAGTTTTTTAATTTCTGAACTTTTTGTTCTCTCACCAATGAGCTCCGTTAATCGGCGCTCCAAATCCATAAGTTCAAAGATATTAAGCTTGTAAATGTCACCCATATTACCACTCACAAGTGACTATGATTTAAAAATCTTTCGGATAAAGTATATAAACCTGAGGTGCTTAATACAATATATGACAGATAGCGTCGATATCCTAATTGAAGAGCTTTTAAGACCGACTCGAAAAGAAGCAAGACAACGCAGTTATTACCTTGCAATCCCATATACAGAAACCTACGATAATATGCGCACTCGTAATTATGTTTCATATCGCGTTATAAAAGCCATCAATCTTGCTGAAGCAACAGAAGAAGCATATAACGGAGTAAACGACTCTTGTTTTTCAGCCAGACTTCGAAGAGACATTTCTGCCTGGTCCGTTGATCGAGATAAAATTCGTCCGGCAACACCCCAAGAATGCAAAAAATATTTCCCAGATTCTAAAGCAGCATAATTTATGCAGAAACTGGCGCTTATCAAGTGCAAGTAATCAAAACACAGCACTAACAGCAACAGCCAAAGCTGAGAAAACAGCAATGATAATCGCAACAGTCAATTCATTCTTCACTAAAATCCCCTCCCACTATAAGCAGAAGTTAAGATAGGGGTTCTTAAATGTTACTGAAAAGAAGCAAAATAAAAAGCGCCGGCTTGCGCCGGACGCCTATCCGTTGAGAAAATCAACGGGGGGAGTGGAGATATTGAAATTAGTAAATAATAGCTACAGTCACTCTCGTGACCATATCCCATCTGACCTTCCACGGGTCAGCTGTAGGGTTGTTGTCACCCTTCAAAATCGCATACCAGCCTTCCTCATCAGTGCCGATTTCATTAACACGGTGCACGATGGTAAAGCCCATAGGCGAATTGTAACTCACGATATCACCCTGATGAATCTGCTCTTTTGAAGCAGGAACCATCTGGATAAGATGAGAGCCGGCATCAAAGACAGGATCCATACTGTTAGTATCTGCAAGTATAGCCCACTGAGGGTTGTTGAACTTGACAGTCACACCATCAGGACCCATCTGAATCTGGTTTTCAGCAATCCAGTCTGAAGGGGAGTCGCGCTCTACAGGACCGCCATAATCAGGCTCCTGAGCAATAGCGCGCAAAGGCTCCTTTACAGCAGGCTGTGAATCCGCAAGCTTTACAGGATTGAAAGTCAATCCACGGCTTGAGACAGTCTGAGTCTCAAAATTAATAGCATCAGTCGCAGGCAGATTTAGTCCAATCAGACTGCCAATGCCTATACCGGCCGTGAAGACGGCCAGCACCAATAACGTGTATAAGTGTTTCATCTCTGCACCCCAGGTGTAATCTCTGTAGCGTAGTAATAGATGCCCAAGTATATAAATGTTTCGGTTTATAGTCACCTGCTAGTGACAACATAGTATAATTTGCCATATAGAAAATAATTATTTCTTTGAATGCCTTGCGCACTCCAAATAGAAGTCATTAGCACGATCCATAAATTCTTTCCTAGCACCCAGAATCTCGTCGTATATCTGAACTGCTTTATACCAAGGCGCACCCCATTCAAGCCCCCTTCTCTTCATCAAAATAACAGCCCACCTAGTATTCGTATCAGGCTCTGACAAATCCTGAAACGAGCGATGATAACCCTGGTCAACGGCGTCAGAATAACGAACCTGGAAAATACCTGTGCGGGTGCATAACTGGTCCAAGAACTCAGGCAGCATCAACATTGGGTTAAACATCTTCAAATCAGCAAACAAAGAAGCATAGTTATCAAAATTCATCTCAACCATCCTTCTAAAATGCAGGTCAACCTCATCTTTTTGCTCAAATTCAGAAGCAGCATAACAAATAATCGCCAATGTCGCGCGTTTTATCCCTTCTGTTTTCTCCACAGAGGTGAAAATGTGAATCAGGTCATTAATGTTCATCACGCTCTCGAAAAATCAAGCCTATTAAAAACCTAACTAAAAATCTATAATCGCAGGCCGCTCTGGCGCGCAACGTGGGCAGAGCGGCATAAAGCAGGCATATTCCTAACTAAAACACAACGTTTATTAACACAATTACAACATCAAAAACATATGGTTTCAATAGATACAGCCGCCATGATTTCTCTCATCGTCGTCCTGACATTAGTAGTATTTGCAAACAGGAAAAAACTCACATTCCAAAGATTCAGCATATTCTACGCAGCAATGTACAGGACAAAAGCAGGAATAGAAACAATGGACAGGATAGCGCAAAAATACAAATGGTTCTTCGAAAAAGCAACCCCCTGGATAATCGCCCTTGGATTCATAGGAATGGCATTCGTAATGTTCGACCTTGCAAGAAGCCTAATAATGATATTCGTACAATCAAACGCGCCAGCAGTGGGAATTGTCTTACCGTTCAAGGCAAAAGGAGTATTCTACGTACCATTCTTCTACTGGATAATCAGCATATTCGTAATACTCATAGTACACGAAGGAATGCACGGAGTAATGGCACGAGTGTACAATCTGAAAGTTAAAAACTCAGGACTTGTAGTACTAGGAGCGATACTACCTTTAGTACCCGGAGCATTTGTAGAACCAGACGAGAAAAAACTCCTCAAAGCCAGCAAAAAAGAACAGCTCGCAGTATTCGCAGCAGGACCGGTGGCGAATTTAACGATGGGTTTGATTCTAATGCTTTTAATGTTCACAGTCATAACACCGCTCACTGACACGTTTTACTCCAAAGACGGAATTGTAGTAACAGAACTAATGGACGGAAACCCGCCAGCACAACAAGCAGGAATGATTGCAGGAGACAAAATAACAGCAATCAACGGGCAGGCAATAACAGAAACAGCAGACTTTTCAAACGCGCTGAAAGGAGCAAAACCAGGAGACACACTAAACATAGTAACAACAGAGGCAGTAAGAGACGTAACACTCGGAGAAAACCCAAAAAACAAAAAAGCCTGGCTCGGAATATACGTAGAAAACCCGCTCATCGCACCAACCTGGGCAACGTACACCGCGCTGTGGGTAAAGGATTTGATATTCTGGCTATATCTACTGAGCTTGGGAGTAGGACTGTTTAATTTACTCCCATTAGGACCAATAGACGGCGGAAGAATGTTTGTAACAGTGCTCGAAAGCGTCACACCCAAAAGCGCAGGCACAATATGGAAATCATTAAGCTTTGTACTGCTCGGAATTCTAATAACGAACATAGTGATGGCGTTTGTGTAGTCACTACTTAGTGATAAAATAACGAAAGCTTTATAAATAGGATTTTCTCTTCTATATCTTATATTATATATACGGCAGTTTGATAAAAATTCAACACAGAAACAGGGCATATGACAGTAAAACCAATCAGCCTGAGGAAAAGTCTTGGAAGAAAGCAATACAATAGTTTTCTCAACAAATTCCTTATGGGCGGACTAATACAGACGCTTAGAAACACAGCCCCTTACGAGTTAAGCGTTGAACAGGCAAAAGAGCTCAGCGATTTAGTGGCAAGAAACAGGTTCACTGTCGAAGAAGCCTACCGCGATGATGTGGGAGATGGACTAGGATTCATATTCACAGTAAAGTTTGAAAACGGATACACCCTAAGCTCTTTTGGAAAATTTTTAAGAAAGAATACTGACAAACTAGAACGAGGAGGCAAAGTCGAGGATTTCCTGTTCTCCAGCGGATACCGCGGCGTTCCAAAAGCATACCATTCCATCCAGCTGGACAAGGACCTGGCATTCAGATGCTCGGAACTTATCGATGTAGCCAGAGACAACGGAAAGACCGCAACTCCAAAAAAAGAAAACGTAGTCAAAGCAATAGCAAGATACGGAATAATCGAGCCAGGCGATGAAACAAGGAAAACCCTGAAAGAAGACCAATATTCAACATACTTCAAGGAAACATTCTTTGACAAAGTTGAAAATACTGGATTTGAAGACCTTGTAGAAAAATTCTCAGCACTCGGCGCCAACCTGGACCGCCAGAGAAAATCAATAGTTCACAACGATTTACACAGAAAAAACCTTCTCAGGGCACGCGACAAGAATTCCTCAACAAAAGTAATCGACTGGGACGATGCAGTCATCGGCGCTATCCAGAAAGACCTGTGGAGAGTCAACATGTCGGTCTATTACCACAACTGCCTCGACCACAAGCAAGAAAGGGATGCATCCATCAGAACACTGCATGACGCTCTTGACTCATCCATGCGCAATTCTGACAAGTCAGGCAAAGGCTATCCAGATGATTTTGAAACCTTCAGAAGAAATTACTTGACAGTAGACGTTCTTGAAAACCTGAACTTCGCTGCAAAAGGACTCGCGTACACAAAACAATTAGCCAAAAAAGGTGACGATGACGCCTCACTATTCTTCAAACAGTTGACTGACCTAGTATACACAAGAGCACTTGACAGCCTGAATGAAATGGGCGAAACAGAGAAAGAAATGAAATTACAAGAGCTGGGAAGCAAGAACGGCATGACAAGATTAAGCCCAGAAGAAAGAAGGCAATACGAAAGAGAACAACCTGACAGGAGAGTCGGCTCGTTAAGAGCACAAATGGAACTCTCAGACGAAATGATAGACGAACAAAGAAGACTGTTCAACCAGGCAGTGAACAGGCGCAACCTGAAGAGCAAAGCAAAGACAGGATTCCTTGCAACAACAATTGCAGGAGGCATTCTCGGACTGCTCGGCTATGCAGCAGAAAAATACCTGATGCCATTAACAGAAGTATGGAAAGCCAACAGCTTCATCTCAGTCAAGGCAGAAGACGATGACCATGACGAAACCAGCGAAGTAATGATAACCAGACCAGAAGAAATCGACATGATAAACAGCCTACATCCTGACATGGAAGACGTGGATGAACTGGAAAAAAACCCGAAAACCAAAGAACTCATTGACGGCTACAAAAAAAGACGGGATAAAGCCTACGAAACCATAGATTCAATCCTGAATTCAGACAAGCCCTGAACAAAAAAACCCCTGCTCACAGAAAACATACTATCGCCAGAAGAGAAACAACAGATAGCAGACGAGTATCTCGCCATAATAAGCAGAATATGCAATCTGAAAAGCAATGATCCTTTCATTGAAATAAACAGGCAACAACTGGCCGAATATCTGAAAAACGGATTATTCTCAGCGAGCACAATCAGCGAACTTATTAGTGCCAAAGACCTTCACATAGGCGTTGAATTAACCAGCAATCAAGCAAAAGGCACACCAAATTCCAATACCTTGTCAGAAGCCGCAAATGCTGCCATAAATTCAACTGAAGATTTTATCAGATTTTTCAGCCAGCACAGCGCAAGACCTGAGCTGACCGCGCTTTTGCAACAGGCATATGAAAAACACACAAACAGCCCTGTAGTCAAAAATGAAAAGCTGAAAGCACTACCTCCTGGAACCCTTGACGCACTTATTTTCGTAGACATGCTAACAGAGAATGCCATACCTTACAATCTCGACAAATACGTAAAATCCCTGGGCCACAATACTGAATTGTTAAGACAGGACAAATTCTTTGCCGGCTACTTAGCCAGCTATGCTGCTGACCTGCTAAGAAAGCACAAGGATATTGCCACTGTCTTTGCCATCTGCACAAATGGAGAATTAGACGTGCAAAACGCGATTACCTGCGCAGGCTCAACCAACTTTTTCGAATACAAGCAGTTCCTTGATGACAACGGAGCAAATGCAGAACTGGCCTGGTTCTATTTCGCGAGAAAAAACCTGCACGTGGACCCCGCAATGGTAGCACTGGAATTCGAAACATATGACTTCATAAGAAACAATGAGAAGGAATCCATCCGCTTCGGCGCTCTTTCAAGACGAATGGAAGAGATACTCAAAAAAATGAGAACTAGAACCAGCAAATACAAAGAGTTGGCCAGCACAATGCAACGCGATGTTGATGAAAACATTACAGACATCAAGAGAAAATTAAGCGAAACAAGAGAGATGTTTGAGCATCACGATTCCCTCAATAAGACATACACCCAATACTCAGAAGACCCCAGCTTCTGCCAAGAGCATCCTGCTGAAGCAGAAGAAATAAGAGCATTCCTGCCAACAATACGAACGCTTGTTAATTATGAGCGCGCACAATTCCTCTGGGGAACAACCATTTGCAGGGCTTATGAAAGAATGAAAAACCTCAGCACAGAAGAACTAAAAGCTGAAAAAGACAAACTTATTCAAATGACCAGAAGACAGGAAACATATCTTAACGAACTCGGCAGTAAGCTGGAACCAGACAAAATAAAGGTTCTGACTGACAATTCAGACAGATTAACAGAAACAATCAGACAATACGCCGAAAGACAGAAATGATAAAAGCCATACTTTCTGACGGCGGAAACATACTCTTTGACGACAACAAGGACAGGACATTCTTCGTAAACTACGTTTTTGAAAAAACAGGCATTGAAAAAGAGCAAATCGAGGAAGATTTGCGCAAAATGAAAGAACAACTCAGACGACGTGCAGGAACAACCTCAGACCCGACAAAATCCGCATACGAAGACCTTCTACAAAAATACCAACTTACAGACTTCCTGGGAGAATTCACCCAAATTTATTCAGCCAATACAACAAGAAAAAGAGAATTGTTTCCAGGCGTCAGGGAAACACTCGAAGGCCTTGATGGACTGGGCGATTTCATCATAGTCACAGACGCAACAAAACCAGGAGAGTTCTTACAACGGTCTCTTAAAGAAAAAATGGGGGTGCAAAGAGGGGTAAAAAGCGTAGTATCATCTGTAGACGTAGGCTATGCGAAACCAGCACCAGAATTCTTTGATGCAGTGCTCCAAAGATGCGGTTACGATAAAGAAGAAGTTGCATTTGTAGGACACGATTATGACGAAGTGGTTGGAGCTTACAAGTATGGAATCCCGCACGTAATAGTATTCAATTATACAGAAGAAGATCTTCAGAGGATAAGACAGCAAATACCGCCAGAAAAACTTCACGTAATACCAAACACTCAAAACAGAGACAACTTCAATGAACTGCTCGCAGTCCTTCACGGAATAAGAGCTTAAATCTCAAGATTAAACTTGCTCTTCAAAGCGTGATAGATAACAATCGCGACAACACCAAGCTTGCCGATAAGCAAAGAATCCTCCTCAGAACACTTCTTCTTCAAATCATTCATCATATCAATAGTAGTATTCCTGTCATTCGTCACCTGAATACAGCCCTCATCGCTGTACTTATAGAAAACAGCATACATATGATCAAAAGACTTCAAGACGTTCTCAAAAATTTTCAAGGCTTTGGCGCTGTAAGGCTTTTTCAAAGCCTGAGTCTCAACAGCAATAAACCTGTAAACACTGATGATAAGCTTGAACTTCGAGATAAACTCGTACATAACAGGAGTCTTCCTGAACTCTTTGTAACCACGCTTGTTCAACATTCTCAAATAATAGATGTAAAGCTTGTAGATGTTATCATAACGCATAGGCATACTTGACAAAGTATCCTTGTTCCTGGTTTTTACAGCTTCCAAACACTCCTCACCCATAGACTTGACAAGCAAAAACATCCTTCTCAGAACGTTTTCCATCTCCTCATCAGAAGGAGCGCCAATGTCCTTCACAAGAGTCCTTGCCTCAGACTGCTCAATAATCTGGAAGCCAATCAACGGAGAAAGCATACTCTGAAGAATCTCAGCAGTCTTAAGCTTTTTACCGGTCTTGTAATGCACCAACTGAGGACCGTGAAGCAATTCCAGCTCATCGACACCCATAATGTAAGCAGACTCAATATGACCAAAAGCAAGCTTAGAATTGATTTTCGCCAGGTCAATAGTCTTGATAAACTTCGCCTGCCTTTTCTCAGTGCTGATAACAAGCTGTTTCTCCCTCTCAGTAACCTCGATCTCGTCACCAGCCTTCACACCCATCTGATTAATCCACTTTGCAGGCAGAGAAGCAACTAAGGTAGAACTGCCGAGCTTGATGACTTTTCTCTTCATATCTCTCATATAACACCGGCAGTATATAAATTTTGTGAAAGTATATACTCACTTCTTCCAAAACTCGTAAATCAGCTTACCATTAGGATTCCAGACAAGCAAAGCATAACTATCGCCTTCTGAAACAGACCTGACAGCGTATTTACCGCCCGGATGTTTGGATGCATCTTTTGTCATCTCATCAAAAGCATCCCTGTCAATAACCCTGTTTGACAACGCTGAATCAAAATCAGGCTCAGTCAGAAGATCAGGATTCATATCAGGATGTCTCGGGCAGTAAATCTTATTGTGCGGATTAACCAGCTTTCCGCGATTATCAGAGAGCCATTTAAAGAAATCATCATGAGGAGCTTCACGCCCATGATACTTTTGAAGAAGCTCAGCATCGTCTTTTGAAAGCCTGGTTTCCAACGCTCTTCCTGCTTTTAAAATCCTCTGCCACCCGTCATAAACACCAAGCTGTTCACGCAAAGCATCATTCAACAAACGAAGAGCATACGCTGCCTTTCGCTCAACGCTTCGCTTAGGACGCTTGTTTGCCCTAAAACCATGCTCAATTAAAGTGAGTCCAGGCTTCAAAGAGTCAGAAATCTTGTACGCAATCCGAGCAACAGTATCACCATCATTAACATAAGGCAATGAATCCAAAACACGAGCAAGCTTCTTAACATCAGGAGTATGCATGATAAGCAATTCAACAAGGTCTGCGATATCCTTATCACGATTGCCCTCGTTAACGCTTCTCGGCAGCAATTTAGTGCCAACCATAAATTCGTGACTTGGAACGTAAACACCACACTCGCCGCGCTTCCAATTCCCCTTAATCACATCCCTCTTTACCAAAGCATCATCCAAAGCATTATCCAAGTACTGAACGCCAAGATAATCAAGACAACGATTGCTCTCCAAAGTAGTCCTAGCAGGATCAACAACAAGAACGTTAATG
>CAYUHB010000015.1:0-9228 GCA_964444355.1 uncultured Methanosarcinales archaeon | reverse complement strand
GAATAAATGAACAAACATTCTGAAAAACGACCTTGGGGAAACTTTGAGCAGTTCTGCAAAAACGAGCAATGCACAGTCAAGATTATAAACGTCGAACCAAATGAGGAGTTGAGCCTGCAATATCACAACAACAGGGACGAATTCTGGAAAATAATTGCAGGAAGAGCAAAAATAATAATTGGAGACAAAATAAATGATGGCAAGGAAACAGACGAGTTTTTCATACCAAAACAAACCAAACACAGAATAAAAACAGAAAACCTGCCAATCAAGATACTGGAAATATCATTTGGACAATTCGATGAAAACGATATTGTGAGATTGGAAGACAAATATAATAGAAAATAAACGAATGTCAAGAACCACCGGTCAATATCTCGACAATCTTAGATTGTCGACGAACTTGAGAATCCTTCGGATTCCTCAGGAATAATCAAGGAAAAAGGCGGTTTCGCGCCAGAAGGAGCAGTGCCTCCAAAGCAATCTTAATCGCGTTCTCAACCCCTTCCTGAACCTTCCTTTCGTCAACCAAAGTGTAAACCATATCAGGATTTTCCAGCACTTCCTCAGGAGGCTCAGGAGTATTCACAACCAAAACAGCACCTGCTTTCAGGTTTCTCAGCTTTGAAACCAGGAAGACAGCAGAACACTCCATCTCAGAGCTCACCATACCTTTTCCTGCAAGCTTGACAAAATTTTCAATAGGCTCGTAAAAAGCATCGTGAGTACGGTTAACACCCACAAAATATCTCACGCCAAGCTTTTTCGCTGCTGAAATCAAAGCAGAAACAACACTCTCGTCAGCATCAACCTGTTTGACATCGGAATACTCTTTCGTGGTTCCATCACCGCAAAAAGCAGAACCCGGAATAACAATGTCGCCAGGCTGCATTTCCTTCAACAAACCACCACAAGTACCAATGCGGATAAGCTTTTTAGCACCAGCATTAGCCAATTCCTCCACTGCAATAGCAGCAGCAGGACAGCCAATCCCAGAGGAAACCATTGACAGCCGAATTTCACCATACCTGCCACTGCAAGTACGAAACTCACGATTGACATTAACTTCCTTAACGTCTGACAAATACTTAAGGATTTTGTCAATCCTGCCAGCATCGCCAGGCAGCAAAACACATTCCTCAACCTTATCAATCTTCAAGTGCGGCTGCATATCAATCACCACTCAAATACCGCTCGCCCCTATCAGGCAAGACAGTCACAACATTACGATACTTCAACTTCATTGCTGCAAGAACATTCGCGCCAGAGCTGATGCCGACAAGCAAACCATACTTCATTGCAAGTTTTTTACGCATAGCAATCGCATCTTTGCTCTTTATACTGATAACTCCATCAATCAAATCTCTATTATCAGCAACAATCTTCGGCACGAAACCCTCGCCAATACCCTGAATCTTATGCAAGCCAGGCTTTTTACCAGACAAAACAGCAGACTCAGAAGGCTCAACACCAAAAATTTTCACATTAGGGTAAACCTTCTTCAATGCCTTCGCAACACCAATCAAAGTACCGCCAGTGCCAATGCCAGCAACAAAAGCACCAACTTTCATTTGCTTGGCGATTTCCCTGCCCAAGCCAAACTCGTGAGCTTTCACGTTATCAGGATTCCCAAACTGGTCAGGAAGCCACGCATCAGAATCCTTCACGAGCTCCTGATATTTTTTTACAGCACCAGCAATATCCTCTTTGGCAGGAGTCAGGATGATTTTCGCGCCAAAAGCAGACATCATCTTACGCCTTTCAACACTCATAGAGGCAGGCATAACAGCAGTAAACCTGTAGCCGCGAACAGCAGAAATCATAGCAAGAGCAATACCAGTATTACCGCTGGTAACCTCAAGAATCTCGCTGCCCGGCTTTAATTCACCACGCCGTTCTGCCTTTCTGACAATATACCAAGCCATCCTGTCCTTCACACTGCCAGTAGGATTAACAGTCTCCAATTTAGCAAATATTCTGCCGATTTTGATTAACGGCGTGTTTCCAATCGTTTTCAACATTTTCATTTTAAACCTCAAAAGTTTTGTGAAGAAATCAACAAAAATGATTAAGTTTGAGCCGATGAGTAGAACTAGCAACAATGAACAACGTCAAACTCAAATAGGCTTATCATAACAGACAGTAAAGAACAGCGGTTTTTAAAACTTGCGCAAAGTACGACAGTACATTCAGTACAGTCCATAGGTTTAATTCTCAATCTCGCTTAATAGTATTTGAGGTGATAATATGGCCAAAATGGACGCAAAAAAAGTAGGTCTTGTATTCGGCTGTTTCTTAGCACTCTTCCACCTGGTATGGTCGATAGCGATACTGATAACACAATCAGGAGTGCAATGGTTCATGGACTGGATATTAGGACTGCACAGAATAGCAATGGGATTCCAAATACTTCCCTTCCATTTGATGTCTGCAGTATTACTTGTAGTCGTGACATTTATCGTAGGCTACATCTTAGGATACGTATTTGCAGCAATCTGGAACTGGAAAGTCAAAAAGTAAATTTTTTTATTTTATTATTTGTCAAGAAACGCATCAAATAGATGCGTCTTCTTGAGCACATTCGGAATTCCAAAAAGTAAGAAAATCAAATTACTGAATTCCGATGTTTTGATATTTCTTCAAAATAATCGGAAAAGCAGTGACCAAATCACTGGCAATATAGCCAAAACCCATAAGCTTGTACAACATATCAGCAGCAGCGCCATTGACAAAAGCTGCCATCCTTGCAGAGGTGAAAGGGTCATTGCCCTGCGCCATCAGACCTGTTATGATACCGGCCAACACATCACCAGTGCCGCCGTGAGTCATGCCAGCATTGCCGGAAGTGTTAACGGCCGTTTTATTCTTAGACATTATTACAGTCTTGGGATGACCTTTAATCACAAGAACATTACTGCCAAGATGCTCTTGAACAGACTTTTCTGTCAACCTGCTGTTCTTCAAAAGAACTTCAAACTCCTTAGCGTGAGGCAAAAGAACTGCGTTTTTAACGTCCTGCAAGCGAATAACTCTTAATGCACCAGCATCGATAACCAAAGGCTTGTTCACTCTTTTGATTATTTGCTGCATAAACTCCTTTGATTCAAGAGAAATGCCATTTCCTATTTCAACAACGTCAGCATCCTTTGCAAGCTTCAAAACTTCCTTGACATTCTTAACACTGAAGTTCTTGCATTTAATCTTCCTTGTGATAATATCAGGAGAAATACAGTTAACCGCCCAAGCAACCTTCTCAGGAGCAGCAACATAGACAAGGTCAGCACCAGAACGCAAAACGGCAAGAGCAGACAATCCAACCAACGCAGGAGCGCCGATGTAGTCTTCAGAACCGCCAATAACAAGAACCACACCATTATCTCCCTTATGAGAAGACCTCTTTCTGGAAGCAAGCATACAGAAGGATAAATCAGCTGACTTTTAATATTTACCTGTAATTAACATCATCACTTCTCTCAGGAAAAAGCATATCCTTCTTAGACAAACAACAAATTTCAGAACCGTGATTAAGCATTTTGGAAAGAAGCAGTTTTTCCTCATCACCAACCTTAACAGCAGCCAGGAAATAAGCAGCTGCATTGCACGGCTCCCGCTTTACATAATATTTGTACCCAACAACAAAAGGAACAGCAAGGCGAGGAATCAGAGAAGGATCAGGATTTTCAGCAGTAACCCTGTCATCAGGCAGCAAAACTGCGCCTTCAGGCAGAACTTTGGAAATATTGCTGTTTTTTAAAATATCCTCGATAGCATCTCTCCTGCTGCGGATATGCACTATTTCATCCAAATGCTGAAATAAATCAAAATTCTCCAAAAAATTGATGGTTACCATAAAAAAACAGAAAAAATGACCCACTTATAATCTTTTATATACTAAACTCATAAGATTTAAATACACTAAGAAAACAAGCACAAGTGGTGAAACCTATGAAAAAGAACATGATATTGATTATAGCAGCACTGATAATAGTGGTATTAGCATTCGCATTCTTCAAAGACAAAATAGTGGCAAAAGCATTGCCAGCATCAGATATGGACACATTTGCCAAATGCCTGACAGCAAAAGGCGCAACATTCTACGGAGCAAGCTGGTGCGGGCACTGCGCAAACCAGAAAAAAATGTTCGGAGACAGCTTCAAAAACGTAAACTACATTGAATGCGCAACACCAGACGGACAAGGACAGACAGACGCGTGCAAATTCGCAGGCATAACAGGATACCCGACCTGGGACATCAGCGGGGAAAGAATGTCAGGAGAAATACCTCTTGAAACATTAAGCGAAAAAACAGGCTGCCAGCTAACATAATAACCCCTTTTAAGTAGTAAAAATTAGAAAGGTTTAAATACTGATTATTTTTTAATATAGCCATGGGGAATTCATTTAGGGGAGACAGATTTACACTGGAACAGACATTAGCAGACCAAGAAACATTCGTAAAAGACATTCTCAGCAACGAAGAATTGAAAAAGTATCATGACAATAAACCAACAGAGCTTTTAGAAGCTTTACAATACTCCTGCCTGAAAGGAATACGGGAAGGAGTGAATGCATTTATCAAAAAACAAAAAGGAACCAGCAAAAGCCTTTTTGATTATGACATTAACAAATTCTTTTATGAAGCTGACATAAAAACACCAGTATGCCGGAACCTGGCAAGAAATGCGACAGTCAAGAAATATTTCACAATCAAGGGAGTGCAGGATGCACCTGAAGTGTTCGGCGATGATATAGGACACATAATGCATGACGAATACCGCCATCACGTCCAAGAAATAGCAGATCCTAATCCACGTCCATCCTGAATCCCGGATGATAAATAAGTATGTGCTCGACAAGCCAAACATAATCAACTGTATAATCTGCCTGAGACGTAAAAGAAGTCTTATAAATCAAGAAGGCTCTCTGGGATTCAAATTGATCTAGTTCTGACAGACGTGCAAAATCTGCTTTTGACTTTATATCAGTAATACCACGAAAACAAAAACCTTTTGGGTTCGGGTCATTCAAATATGTTTCGTTAACTCTATCCCAAGTTCTGGTTGCAAAAACAGCTTTAGGATCTGGTTGAGGCAACGGGGCAAAGATATGCTCCCCTTCACGTTTTCCCTTCATCAATGCAAGTTCCACCAGATTTCTTGCCTCTTTTGGCACTGGAATCTGATCATTATTTTTGACAAGCACAGTAAAAATTGGCCTTTCATGATGACGCAATACGTGTTTCGAATAAAAATCAGAAAAATCGGACTCTAAATAAACAATAATGCCGATCCCGCGCCTCTTCTCCACACCAACAGTCTTGCTAAGCTCTTCAACAACTTTAGGATCATCAACTTGAGTAAAAGTATCCAAACGAACAAACCTCAACGCAGTCTCTTTAACAACATAGCCCATTAATGACCTGAACTCAATCTTATATTTAAAATTAAGCAACTTTTTAAAAGACAGAACATTTCATATGTTCATGCATGATGTAATAATAATCGGAAAAGGACCAGCAGGGCTTTCTGCAGCTATTTTTACAGCACGAGCACAGCTAAAAACGCTGGTAATCGGCAAAACAGGGAAAAGCCAGCTGATTTACGCCAAGAATGTAGAAAACTACTTCGGATTCCCAGAAGGAATAAACGGCAAAAAACTGCTAGAACTCGGCGCAAAACAGGCAAAAAAATGGGGAGCAGAAATAATTGAAGACGAAGTTGTCGATATCAAAAAAGACAAAACATTCACAGTCAAAACTTCAAATAAAGAATACGAAGCAAAAGCAATAATCATCGCAACAGGAATACCAATACAATGGGCAGGAATCAAAGGAGAAAAAGAATTGCTGGGCAAAGGAGTCCACACCTGCCCAAGCTGCGACGGACCAATGTACAAAGGGAAAAAACTCGCAGTCATCGGCAGCGGAGACTACGCAGCAGAAGACGCACTTGAACTGACAAATTATACAAAAGACATAACAATCATATCACACGCGCCAAAATTCACATTCAACAAGAAAATTGAAGGACAACTCAAAAAGAACAAGATAAAACTCAAAATCGCACGTGTCAAAGAGTTTGTTGCAGACAAGTTCCTGAAAAAAATAACATTTGAAGACGGAGAAGAAGCATTTGACGGAGCATACCTTGCCTGCGGAACAGCAGGAACAACAACATTCGCATCAAAACTCGGAATAGAAACAAAAGAAGGGCTGATTAAAACAGACGAGAACGGAATGACAAACATTCCAGGAGTATTTGCGGCAGGCAACTGCATGGGAAAATGCAGGCAAATAGCAAAGAACACAGGAGACGGGTGCAATGCAGGCGTGAATGCAGTCAAATTCCTGAAAGCAAAAGACATATTCTTTGACTACGCGAAGGAAAATGAAAATTAACACTTCTAAGAGAAAAACTTTAATAAACAGATAGAAACTGGAAGAGATTAATGGGAATTGGAACTTGGATAAAATGGATTTATGGAAAAACAGAGCATAAACCAACTAAGATTGATGAACATCCAACAAGTATAGAAGCAGTGGCAAAACCGGTCACAGCTGATGAAAAAATTCTGGCTGAATTAAAAGAAATAATAAAACCTTATCTCGGCCGTGATTATGTTGGGAGAGAGATACAGCCATCAGACAGATTCGACGATATCCTAATAGACAGCCTGACCGGCGTCGAGCTAATAGTAGAACTTGAAAATAAATACTTTATACAAATTCCGGATAAAGACATACATAACTGTGAAACTGTGGAAGACGCAGTCAAATACCTGCATAACATTCAAAGGAGATAAAATGTGCCTGGCAAAACAAGGAAAAATAATCTCAGTGGAAAACGGAAAGGCAATAGTAGACTTCGCAGGACAAAAACAGGAAGCAATAGCGAAAGACATCAAAGTCAAAAAAGGAGACAAAGTCCTCATTCAGTTCGGCGTTGTCATTGAGAAACTGAGTTAACAGCCCTGATAACTTTCTCAGTGTACTTCTGAAGGTTTTCGTATTGGTGCTGATTAAGAATATGAACGCACTCACCCCAATGAACAGCAACCTTATCGCCAATCTTCGGCTCAACACCATACTTCACAGTGCGCTCCCCGTCCTCCAAAACATACCTGTCATCCTTGACATTAAGAACAGGACCTCTTACCTTGGAAGATGCAACAACCTCGCCCCACGAAGCCATACAATTCTGCATATTTTGCAAAGTAGTCGGAACACTGCCGGTAATCCGGCCAACGCCGACAAACAAAACATTAAAAGTATGATGAGGAAAGGCGCCAACAGGAACTTTCTCCTGCAATTTACTTACGACTTTCGCAGGCAAGCCACGCTTCCCAAGCTCAGGCAGGAATGATTTGAAATCCTCTGCTGTAAAACTATCAAGAAGCTCGTTACCAAGCCAGTAAGCCTCAACAACCTTAGAATCAAACGGAGACAGATTATGCTTTTTCGCAATCAACTGCAAATAAGGAAACAAACCCTCAAATTTGCATAATAAATCCTGAACCTCCTTTTCACCCTCCCCAGTCTGCATGAATCTGGCAAAACATTGGTGCGCATCAGAAGGACCGCAGTAATTCAAACGATTAGTGATATTAGAAAACCTGCAGCAAAGCTCAACACCATTCATGCCAAAGCAGGATGATGCCTGATGCTAGAAGACCAAACAGCCACGACTCCGGCAACAAGCAACACCACACCAACCCCCTGAGCAACAGTCAAAGCATCACCAAAAGAAAGCTGCAAAAGAGAAGTCACGACAGAGCCAAGCAGCAAAATGCACGTTGCTGTCGAAACATCAATCGTTCTCAAGCCCTCATACCAAGTAGCCACGTACAACAACAAAAGAATGCTCGTGAACAAAACCCATTCAATATGACTGACAGACAATGCAAGAATCTGGCCAATACTGCCGTTAATTGCAAGAAAAACAAGAATGAACAATGAGCCAAAAAACATCCTGCCAAAAGCAACAACACGGGAGCTGAGACCGCGCAAGAGATATTTTGACAACGTGTTCTCAACAGCCCAAAGCACAGTAGCGCCAAGAATCAACAAAGCGCCAAAATCAAAACCCCAGGCAAACTTAACCAACAAATAATTACCGGCCAGCAAAAGCAAAGCGCCAAGCAAAAACTTCCAATTAATACGCTCTTTCAGGAAAACAAAAGCAAGAACAGCAACAAAAACAAACATGCTCTTGTGAACAAAAGAAGCAGAGGCTGCAGAAGTCAGCTGCAAACCCTTAAAGAACATCAGGAAAGGAACAGAACCACCAACAAGACCAACAATGATGAGCAAAAACCACTGCTTCAATCTTAGCACTTTCAAATCAGCCCACTCGCCCATCAACAAAAGCATTGAAAACAAGAAAATTGCAACCAAAACATTCTTAGAAAACGTGAAAAAATACGGGTCCAACCCCTTAACAGCAAACTTATTCAGGAAAATAGAAACACCGCTAATCAAAGCAGTCGCCAACACAAGATAATAACCCCTTTGCATTCAAACAGCTGAGCATTTGCACTTTAAAAGCTTTCTCAAATTCCAAAACAAATTTAAATATTACACATAAAACCAAGAGGATTATGAACGTACTGCTGGCATACCCGCAATATCCGGACACATTCTGGAGCTTCAAGCACGTACTGAAATTCATATCAAAAAAAGCATCGTTTCCGCCATTAGGACTCCTGACAGTAGCGGCAATGCTGCCGGAAAACTGGAACAAAAAACTCATAGACACAAACGTGAAAGAAATAACAGACCAGGACATCGACTGGGCAGACATGGTATTCATCAGCGCAATGACAGTACAAAAGAAAAACGCGCAGGAAATAATCAGCAGGTGCAAGGCAAAAGGGAAAAAAGTGGTGGCAGGAGGACCTCTTTTCACAACATTTCACGAAAACTTCAAAGAAGTAGACCATTTCGTGCTAAACGAAGGAGAAATCACACTGCCACAATTCCTAAAAGACCTTGAAGAAGGATGCCTGAAACCAATTTACACATCAACAGAACGGCCAGACATAACAAAAACACCAATACCCCAATGGGACCTCATCAACCCAAAAGATTACTCGGCAATGGCAATACAATACTCGCGAGGATGCCCATTCAACTGCGAATTCTGCGACATCGTCGTAATGACCGGCAGAATACCCCGCACAAAAACACCAGAACAAATAATACAAGAATTCCAGACGTTATACGACCGCGGA
>CAYUHB010000014.1:0-9356 GCA_964444355.1 uncultured Methanosarcinales archaeon | reverse complement strand
GAAGGTGCTTATACCTGCCAGGGAACAAATACTTTGTTTAATTGTACACGAAATTCTAATGGTTGCTTGCAGAACAATATAATTTCTACTTGTAATGCTCCAAGTATTTGCGTTAATGGTCAATCAAGTTGTCAGAACCCTCCGCAAACAACTGTAAGAATTGAATATTCTGACGGTTCTAGAGTTTACAAACAGCCCGGCGATAAAGTCAAATTATTTTTGACTTATAAGAGGCAGGAAACAATTCAGCTTCTTTATAATAGTGCAGCATTTGAACTAGACACGTCCACCTGTTCAAATAGTTTCACTATTAGAAATGACAAGGAATGCGTATTTACCGTGAAAGCAGGAGCTGGCGGGTCTTATTATTTTGGAATAGCTAATGGTGAGTCAAAACCTGTTACGGTGACTTCTCCTAAAGCAATCATGATTACAAATAAGAATAAGCTTGAAAAGAGATTTGGTGAAGATACAAATGGAGTTCTTGATTTGCTGAAACAAGCTTATCAATATGCATCTTCTGAACAAAACGTGATTGCGATATATAATTTGGAGGATTATTCAGAAGAGATTTCAGGTTTCCCTTGGGGCTCATTAGGAAGTTATGTTGCCACACCTTATAATCCGGTCATATTTGATAATGGTTATTCTTATAACGTGGCTGAATTTATAAAGAAAAAATGCAAATCAGGTTGTGCTGATACAATAATTCTTGGTGATGATTATGTAGTTCCGTCCTTTAGGAGAAATATTAGCACAACAGTGGGTTCATTATGGTGGAAGGAAGAGAATGTTGAAAAGATATATACTGATGTGGGATATATAAAGAAGACGGAAGTTGAATTTAAGGATTTGGATAAACTATTTTCTGAACAAAGTATTTTATTTGTCGTATCTGAAGGTGTTAAAAGTCGATATCAGTCTGAATTAAATGAATTGGCGGGTGTTATTGAAAGCAAGGATTCTTCAGTTACTCAGATCATGGATACAGAAGCTACTTGCAACAGCTTCGGTCAGCTTAGCGGAAAGACTATAGTTTTATTTGGAAACGAAGAATCTAATAGGATAATTTCTTGTCTTGCGTATTCAAGTTTGCAAGACAGTTCAATAACGCTGGATAGGAGTTCCTGGAGTCCTTACAATTATGTTGTTGTTGTTAATTCAGAAAATTATCCAGATCCGATATTAACTTTGTCTCAGATCGTCAAGTATGGTGCAAAAAATCATTGGGCTTTTGGCGACGCGGTTGTTGCTTGTTTATGGGATGGCAAATTTGAGGGCGCCCCCTGTCCGACTGCTTCAGAAATATTTTGTAATATGATTCCCGTTGTTGAACTTGCTCCAGATATTCGTGATACTGCCAAATGCATGTTTAACACCGAAAAAACAGTATTTGATGAACTGTTCTGTTACATCGTTTATGCAGCATCTGGCTATGATATTGTTTCATATGCTGGAATTGTCGCTAGTGTTGGCGTATCTGCGGTTCCTGGTGAAGCAGTTGATTTGGGAATCGCAACTGTTAAAACATCCGTTAAAAATGCTGTTCAAACATTAAGTACCGAAATCGCAAGAAAAGCTCTTGACACACTTTTATCTAATGTTCGCTTAGTGAAATTTGTATTTAAGCTGCCTTTGAAAGCATTTGGTTTGGAAGAATCGTTTAATATCATTAAAGCTTCATTCCACATACTCGCACAAGACCCGGAAACCGCAGAAAATACATTCAAATTCATAACAGAAACAGGAAAGAGCCTTAAATGGACTGGTGCAGCTGCTAACGGCTTGGGCTATATGAACACATTTTCAAAAGCAAAGGTGCCTGTTAAATATGGTCATATGCTGAACGAAGGAGAAGATGTGATTCCAAAAGCCGCTGAATTTTTTGAAGGCGACTTGTTTGCAACATCCTATAATAAGTTTGTCAAAGGTATGAAATTAGGCAGCACTGCCGTTCAACAAATTAGATTTGAATTTGATAGAATATCCGGATCTTGGGCTTCATTCACAACACAATATGTTGATGGTGAAAAAATAGTTAGAGCAATACGTATTGAAGCAAAATCGAATTACGCATTTATGGAAGAATATTTCTTATTATCAAAGAGTTCAGATGCAAAAAAAGACTTTTGGAAATTTTACTCTGATACCTCGCTAAGCAGTATTCAAAAAGAACAGAAAATGATAGAATTGCTGGAAAAATATCCGGATGAGGCATTTAAAATTGCTGACGAATATAAAAAGACGGTTATTTTCGAATCAGCAGGTCACGAGATAGCACACGCCAGGTTCCATGAAGTTAAGACAATGACGTCTGATGATCTGTTATATAAACCAACATATGCTTTTAGGGACTTTTTATCAGATATAACTGTAATCAAAACAAGCGATGCAGACGGCGCATTTTTATTCAAACAATATAAAAAAACAGGCACTTTTGTTTCTTTATTAAGAGATGCAGAAGGAAAAGTGAATAACGAAGGAATAACAACATTAAGACAAAATATTCGAGTATGGTTGAATGAAAAAGACCTTAGATTTTTTGCTCAAGATCGTGCATTAGCAAAAGAAATGGGTTATTCTGATGGTTTAATAACAGAGTATGATGATATTGTGATGGAAGAAGCGAGAAATATTTTGGGAGAAGCAAGAGCCACTATTTTGGATAATTCCATTAAAAGTTTGACCAATACCTACATTCAAAAAGGCGGCGAAGCAGTGAATACTTTGAAACAAGCAGGAAATAATGCACAACAGGAGCAGGCGATAGATGAAGTTTTAGAAAATGTGGCTTCGCAACTGTCAGCAAAAGAATATGATGTGTTTGATGGGCCGGTGAATTGAAAATGTACATAAAATATCATGTGAAATGTGAAAACTGCAAAATTGATAAAGAAGTTTTTGAAGGAGGTAGAAGATTAAGTGCAAAACACTTGGCTTTTTGTGAAAAGTGCAAAAAAATAGAAAGTATGTCAGTTTTTCCCAAAATGCTTTGTACTTGTGGTTTTGAATTCAAGTTATTCACCCTTCCAAATAAAGGAAAACAAGCAATTGTCTTTTGTCCAATATGCAAAAAAGAATCATTGCATTACAATATACTTGAATGGTCGGAGACTTGATGAAAACTCGAATATTTGTTTGTATTGTTGTGTTTTTGTTAGTTGCTGAAATATCATTTGCATTTGGAACCACTTATGAAACTTCAAGTGTTTCTCGAATTGTTGGAAACTCACTAACAGATATGAAACAACAGCTCGTTACAAGAGAGTTTAAGCCTGTTACCGCTGCTTATTTCACTTCTGATTGGTTTTATAATCAGCGTTCTACCATAATCGAAAATCAGTTTACTGGAGAAACTATTGACATTCTTGGGTACGATAATGGTAATATTTTGAATGCTCTGTCCAGCTCTAATCCCAACTATTTAGTTCTTGAAGCTGGTTCAGATGCCGGTTATAATGCAAATCCTCAACTTACTGTTTCTAATACTGCTTCCTGGAAATCTTATTTGGAAAACAAGCAGAATTTAATCGTTCTTGATTCCAAATATGCGGGAGTTAATATTCCTAATTACAATTCTTTTGTTACGCAGCTTTCTCCTAATAGTGCAGTTGTTGCTCCTATGTCTTATCCCAACAGGGAGTTTGTCAGAGCTTTCCTTTGCGGCATGGCCAAAATTCAGCCAAGATATACGCTCGGAGAAATATTCAAGCAGGCAAGAAATAATTATAGGTGGGGTGTCTGGAAAAATAATGAACCTATAGGACTGACTCTATTATCTTATAGTTTATTTGGTGTTCCAACAACTCAAGTCAATACTCCTAAACTTGATTCAGTATCTATGTTCTATAATTGCAATTCATATAATAGTATTTACTCAACTTCCGCAGAACAAGCAGAATTTACGATTACATCAGTAGATTCAGAATTTGAAAAGCGTTATTCCACTTCATTCACTGGATATGATATTTTGGAAGAGGGTAACTTTAGCACACTTGATATACAAGGCACTAAACAGAATCAAGTTCCAGGAGAACTTATTCTGCCTGTTTTCGTCAGGGTTGCCGAATTCCCATTCGAAACAGTTATCGATGAAGTATCTCTTGTCAGCTTTGAAGACCCAATTAAGCTAACCATTCCCAATTTGGCAAGTTGGGATGGATTCCAGCCAATTTCAAAAATGTGCTATAAGGACAAATTCGAGCCTAAATTTGAATTTAGCGATGCATTCAGTGAAAATGAACACATGGTTGGATTGCGAATTGTTCCAGTTGAAGTTGAAAATTGTTCTACTGGCGAGATTACTTTATATCAAAAAGTAGACTATAAAATTAAATATATTCCAAACTCGCCTGTTTTAATAACTGAAACCGTTGCTCCAAAAACACAGACTCCTGATACTCTCACTCCAATTAATATCAAGATAGAAAATATGCAAAACTCTCCTGTTGATGGAATATTGCTTATAAAGAATGATGATGAAATTCAGTCTGCAATTAATATAACAACAACCAAAAGCGAATATTCTCTTGATTTGATAACGCCGGTTGATGATGGAACATATAACTATAGGGCTGAATTTGTTCAGAATGATACTGTTAAAACATTTGATGACTTTTCGATTGATGTTAGATACTTATCATTTGATTTGTGGACGCCTGCCGTATTATTGTCGGAATCAAATGCACTGTTTTCTATAACAAATTATTGGAATGAAAGCATTCCTGTTGCAATTTCTTATAAAATATTGGACGGAAATACCAACGTACATAGTGATAGCTTAAATGAAAATATTGATCCTGGATTCAAAATCATCGAATTGCCGATTCCTTCATTAGAACGCAAAGCCGCGCCCTATGTATTTGTGGTTGATGTTTCTTATCTTGATAGGGCGGAAGTGCTTTCAACCACCATTTCTACAAACAGAGCGCCTGTTTTGAGTGTGAGTCAGGGTGTATTGAAAGAAGGTCAGCCTGCGAACATCAGCGTATCTGTTTCAGATCCTGATGGAGACGCAGTCATTACTAGCTCGCAAGCCTCATTTGCGCTTGATGGTAGTTTTGTTCCTACCTACGATCAGAGCGGTTATTACAATATAACTGTTCAAGCCACAGACGGTTACGTCACCACCACGAACGAAATTGGCTTGTTGATCGAGAACACCAACCGTGCTCCAGTAATCGATGTTGTTGAAGAGGTTCACGTTAATGAGGGAGAGCTGATGGCTCTTAACGCTAATATTTCCGACCCTGACAATTCAAACAATGTAACAAACGATGATAACACTCTTACAATACTTTATGGTGCTCCGTTGGATGTTAATGGTACGTTCGTTCCATCTTTTGATGATGCTGGTGAGATGACTACTTATGTTACCGTAAGTGATGGTGAGTTGACCGATACCAAACAGGTCAAACTAATCATTGATAACGTTAACCGTCCTCCTAACCTTGATGCGTTGACTGATTTCCAGGTTGCTGAAGGCACTCCGATTAATCTCAAGCTTGCTTTTGACCCTGATAACCAGAATGATGCGACTGATGATGATGGTAATCTGACTTTTGCGTTTAGTGGAGGTAAAATAAGGCCTGATGGTGGATGGGATACTACTTTTGATGATAGTGGTGTTTATCCGATTACTGTTGAGATTTCTGATGGCGAGGTTACTGTTAACAAGACAGTTACTTTGACCATAACTAATGTTAACAGGCCTCCTGTTATTACTGCTCCTGACTTGATTTATGCTACTGGTTATGCTGACTTGTCGCAGTACATTGTTGAGTTGGACAATCAGAACACTGCAACTAATGACGATAATCAGCTTACGATTACATATACTGCTCCGTTTGATTCAGCTGGCAAGTGGATGCCTTCGCAGGCGGGTATGGCAACTTCTACCATTTCTGTGTCTGATGGTGAGTTTTTGGTGAAGAAGTCTGTTACTGTGATTTTGGAGAATGTTTCCCAGCCTCAGTCGCAGACTCCGCCTGTTGCAGTTAACGATACTTATACAGCGCCTAATGAAACTGTTAATAATACAGTTGTGCCTGTTAATGACACTGTAATTCCAGTTAATGATACAATTGTGCCTGTTAATGATACTCAGGTTAATGTGACAGTGCCTGTCAATGTTACTCAGCCTGTTGTTGAAAATCTGACGTTTGTTAATGGAAGCGCTGGTCTTACTGATGTTGTTGTTACGCCTGTTGTTGTGGATACGCGCATTACTGATGTGATTGTGGTTGTTGTGAGTGATAATGGGACTGCTGGCAACGCGTCTAATGTTACACAACAGCAGAACACGACTCAGCAGACTGCACAGAACACTACTCAGCCACAAAATACAACTCAGACGCCACAGAATACTACGCAGCAGAACACTTCTCAAACACAGAATACTTCGCAAACTCAGCAGAATACATCTCAAAATACTGATATTTTCGAGACAACGACTTTCTCTATTCCGTTTGTCCCGCAGTCACAGCCTATAGTGCCGGTTGAGGAGCTTGGTGTTGAGGTGTTTGTGAACAGCAAGAAGGTTGACAAGTCTGATAGTGTGAAGCTCAAGCCTGATAAGGAGTTTAAGGTTAGGGTTGCGTTGGAAAACAGGGCTAATGTTTCAAAGGATGTGAAGGTTAGTGCTGAGGTTGATGATTTGGATCAGGACTCGCAGGACAGCTTTACTCTTCTTCCTGGCGCTAAAGACGAGTTTAAGTACATTTTTGAGATTCCTCGTTTGACAGAGGATGACAGTTATCCGTTGGACGTCTTGGTTAAGGATGAGAAAGGGACTAAGGAGTGGAATGTTGCTTTGAAGGTTGACAAGCCTGCTCACGAATTAAGCATCAGGTACTTCAGTGTTGACCCGATTGTTTGCGGTCAGATTTCTACCGAGCTGAAGGTCAGGGTTGAGAATACTGGAAAGAATGATGAAGAGGCTGTTTTGGAGTTGGAGGGTGCTGGTTTGTCTGAGAAGATTCCGTTTGAGCTTGAGCAGGGTGAATCCAAGGCATTTACAAGGACGGTTAGTGCTCCTGAAGGCAGTCATGAGGTGTCTGCAAGGGTTGTTTATGGCAAGAAGTCTGTTTTGAGCAGGACTTCGTTCACTTCATCTTATTGCAAGGCAGAGCAGGCTGTTTCAACGCAGGCAGAGCCTGGCAGGGAAAGGTTTGCGTTCCTGAGCCAGCAGAAAGCCAGTGTTGTGGCTGAAAGCGCTCCTGTTGAGGACATTTTCAGCTTTGCTTTTGTTACTGTTCTTACTGTGTTTGCGCTTTTGTTGTTTGTTTTTGTTGTTCCGCCGTTGTTTAGGGGTTGAAAACAAACAAATTTGTCTGGGACTTTGGCTTTATTAACTCCTTAGTAGTCTCATTCCCGAAGATTTAAATACTGTTTGTTATTCTATTAATAATATATGAAAGCAAATTTACAAGATATGAGAGATAAAACATCTTCAGTTCTCGATGGGTTAGAGAAGACATTATATGCGGCAGCCAGAGATGTTAGGTTATTGAAACAAACGGGTTGTGAAGATTATGCTGATGCAGTTTTAGACCAAAATGGTTTTGATGGGGATACTGCTGAGATATATTTTCATCGTTTTGCTCCAAGAGGAAGCTCGATTCCAAATAACAGAGAGGAATTTAAGATAGCATATCAGAAATGGGTTCAAGGAATAAAACGTGTCCAACGAGTTGTTCAGCGATATGGAGGTACAGTAGAAGTACGAGATATGCCTCTAGACAAATATTTGGCCGAAATAAAAGATGGTAAAAAACCCGAACATAGAGTTCATGTTACGATTTTGGTTCCTGGTCAAGAAACGTTATGTCTATTAAGAATGATTGTAACGGATTTTCCGTTAAGAGACGCTACGTGAATTAAGAGATATTGTGGACGAGTAAATGAACAACCTTTTTATACTTCCCTTCTTTATCTGGTGTTATGAAAAAGCTGGTGACGCAATTGCTTGTTATTGTGCTGCTTATCGGCTTGCCTATGTTTTTTATTATGAATTTTGGCGGTTATTCTTCTACTGGCGCTGTTATTAACCAGAATGCTGAAATCAGGATGCACCGTCTTGATGTGTATTTGGCGTTTCCCGTGCCTATTTACAATCCTGTGCTTAAGAAATTGTCTGAGGAAGTGAGAACTTATCTTCGTGCAGGTGCTAAGGATAACTTTTATGGTCCTGACAGGCTGAGAATGGGTGATAATTTTTTCAGCAATGAAAATGCGTTGTTTGTGGATTTAATCAAGCTTTCCTGTTTGAAGCCTGTTGGTTATCCTGCTAAAGGGCTTTTTGTTACGCCTGGAGGCATTCAAATCACGATGGTTGGTAATACTTTTTTCAATTTGGATTACAGTGAGCTTGCTAAGATGCCTTGTGATGCTTTTGTGGTGCCTTCTGCAGAGCAGGCTATTGGTAAAATCTTGCAGCTTGATGCTTTGCTTGTTAAAAGCACTGTTGAGTCGAGCAGTTGTTCTGATCTTGCTGCAGAGAACTATATTCTTGCCACGCAGAGCATGGCTAATGGCAATATTGAGGATGCTTTGATTAACCTGCACGTTGCGTGGAGCAGGGCAATGAATTGCGTTTGAAAAAGTTCATTGGCCGTCTGTGGTGGAAGACACTGCATTTTTGAGCCATTGTCCGACTGCAAGGTCTAAGCAATATAATTCAATTTCATAAGTTGAACGCTCATCAGGGTCATGAATGGAGTTTCTAATGCGTTCAAAAGCCTGGCAGGCGTCTACGCAATCTGTTCTTGTTGTTACAATGAAATAAAGAACTTGTTTTCCTTGTGATCTCAGCCTAAAATCTGGCTGGGGTAAACTTTTCGGCAATTGAAAATATGGCCGATCTAGAAGTGCATCTGTTAATTCTGCAATTCTTATTATTTCTTCTCGTGCAGTTTCTTCTGATGTAAGGCTGTCTATGCTTGTCATTCACTCACCTTTTGCGATTTCGAATTTGGTGGTATATAAAGATTGCTGGATTTCAGTCTATATTAAGAACGTAAAACAATTCTATCTCATCATCGTGGAACAAATTTCCAACATCTGCTGCGTATTTGAAGCCTTGTTTTTCGTATAATGCCCTGCCTGCTTTGTTGTCTTTGCCTGCAAACAGGAATATTTTTCTTGGTTTGAATCCGAGTTTTTTGAAGTATTCTTTGACTGATTGTACTGCATATTTGACCATTTTTGTGCCTATTCCTTTGCCTCTGTAGTCTTCCATGACGTGTACTTCTTCGAATTCTGCTAGTCCGTCGTCAGGGTCTTCTTTTACGTGCCATTGCAGCATTCCTACAATCTTTTTATCATCCTTTGCGACTATTGTGAAATTGTGTGTTAGA